>DATMXV010000200.1:0-9925 GCA_035561335.1 Desulfitobacteriaceae bacterium | reverse complement strand
AATCACTTATGGAATCTGATAATTTTTGTACGAAAAGGAGAAGACTATTGGAAAGAATTTTATTATGCCGGAAATGATTAGGTTCAGAGTTGATGGAATTATATAAGTATACGGACTGATAATGGCAAACTTGACGAAAGTCAAGGACGCAAAGCTATGGGTCTTCCAGAGTTATTCTGATGACTGCCAGGCCGCCGAATTCCTTCTAATATGAGAGTTGTCGCCATGTCTAGTCCTACTGGCGATTTTTTATTTGCTTTTTTTAGTTATTAATCGAATGAAAGGATGATTTTAATTGCGCCAGTTAAGTATTAGCCGGCTAAAACAGGGAGATGTGCTCGGGCGGGCCATATATGCCAATGATGGGCGCGTCTTGCTCGGTAAGGGAATTACCCTTACATCTTCCTACATTGAGCGCTTAAGGGAACTTGGGATTAGTATCGTTTATATAGATGATGAAGAAACGGAGGATATTGTCATTAATGACGTAGTTTCCGAGGAACATCGGAGGGAAGCGATGGCTGCCTTAGAATATTCAGTACAAGCCATTCAAGTAGGCAAAGATTTTGATGGTTTTAGAGTGAAAGAGGCAGTAAATAATATTATCAAGGATATTCTTTTCAAGAAAGAGATCTTTATAACTTTGACGGACATGAGAAACTATGGCAATCAAGTCTTTGCGCATTCTGTGAGTGTGTGTGTCCTTGCTACAGTATTAGGTAAGGCTTTAAGAATCGATTTTAATAACTTAGAGATTTTAGCAATTGGTGCTTTATTTCACGATATCGGAGTCGTGAAGTTGCCTAAAGCGCTTTTAAGCAAGCGCGAGGCGTTTACTCCAGAAGAAGTTGAACTTTATGAAACTCACACCAGCCAGGGTTTCGATATTCTGCGCTCGAAACATGAGTTTAATCTAATAAGTGCTCATGTTGCCTTTCAACATCATGAGCGAATGGATGGAAGTGGGTATCCACGAAAATTAGAGGGTGTGGGGATTCATAATTGGGCGCAGATTGTAGGGCTTGTCGATTTCTATGATAATTTAGTTAATGATCGGCGAGGCCATACTCGAATTTTGCCTCATGAAGCCTGTGAAATTATAATGGGATGTTCGAACAAGTTATTTCTCCATGACCTGGTGGTTTTATTTTTAAAGCATATCGCAGCTTATCCGACAGGGTCTACGGTTAAACTCAGTACCGGAGAGATTGGAATTGTTGTTGATCAAAATAAGGGCTTGCCCATGCGTCCAGTTGTGAGAGTTTTATCAGCGGATCAAGATATGACTCAGATTGAAGCCAAGGAATATGATTTAGTAAAAGAACGGACAACGTTTATTCAGTCTATTCTTGAGTGATTTTGATTAAAAATATTATAAGAAAGAAGGATACGACAATGGAAAATAGCGATAATACTAAGAACATCGAAAAGATAACGTGCCCATTATGTAAATTGGATGCATTTTTATGGTATGAAAGGGATCAAAACACGAAGGTTTATTCATGTTCAACTACACGATGTAAAGCAGAGACAATAATGGTTACAAGCAGAGGCACGATGATAGGCGATATGAACGGAGAAATAATATACGATACTACATCAGGCACAATAAATAGCAAAAAATGACCTTTATATTGAAGGATAATCTCTCTTGTTTTTAGAATAATTTATAATTAACGAATAGACAAGGAGAAGCAAATATGAAAAAGGTTCTAATAATCTTCCTGTTAGCTGTTCTTAGTATTTCCAGCGGTTGCAGTTTAAATTTTCTTAATAAAACAGTAACCAGTCCTCTTGAGACTGCTCAGGATGGTCTGGCAGATCAGGAATCTCAACAACCAATTGAAACTGAAACTCAACCTCAAATAAATCCATATGCGATAAGTTTTTCTTGGGAAGACTTACAAAACGATGTCCTCAGTCCGCAGGGATTGGTTACTGACGGAAAGCCTGACGGTTATTTTCAAGTTGCAATGAATTTCCCGGAACCGGTGAAAATAAAATATATTATTATGCGGTATCAGGAATTTAACGCCCATGTTCAGTGGGCTTGGGCCTACAATAAGACTCTTCCAACGGTTGGCTCACCAATAGCCGTATTCCAAAAAGAAACTTTAGTTTTACAGGGTACGGATATCGGCTTTGAGTGCTCAGGGGATACTAATCTCGCTCTTTATATTCCTGAACTGGATAATGAAAACGGGAGGGATACCTTTAAATTTGCGAATGATCAAAAGATCAGTATTCAGATTAATTATATAACCAAGTCCGGCGAGCAACATCAATTAAATTCGACAACCTTGGTAAAAATGTTAGAAATGTAAAAAGAAAAGGCCCCATCTTCAGGTGGGGTCACATTATCTCATATATTAAACCGGATGCTTAAAGCGTATTTGCCATTTCCATGATCTGCTCAGCGCCAAGTGTTAAGCTTTCAACTGAAGCGTATACCTGTTGGGCGGCAGCTAATATCTCCTGTACCCCACTTTCAAAGCCGCTGATTTCGTTTGTCATGTTTCCGGCCATAGTCTGGATACCCAGAATAGTATCTTTAATTCTTGCAGCCGATTCGGCACTGGTGACAGCCAGATTTTGGATCTCACTTGCTACAACGGCAAATCCTCTGCCGTTGGCCCCTGCCCTTGCAGCTTCTATAGAAGCATTTAAACCAAGCATATTAGTATTTTTGGCAACAGAATCAATGTATTTAACTATTGATTCTGTTTCTTTGGTTTTTTCATGGACATTATTGGACTGTTGGGTTAAAGCAACATTAGCATTAGCCTGATTCTGGGTTACCAAGGTAATGTTTTTCATGGCATCTTTTACCTGGGAAAGGGAAACCACCATATCTGTGATCTTTCGGGGCAATTCCTCCGAAATTTGCAGCACTGTTGTCGGCATTGCCGCCAGGACTCCGCCAATAATTTCACTGTCAATAATTATAGGATAGCCTATAGCCATATAGGGAACCCCAAAAATCTCCGCTCCCTTTTCTTCGATGTTTTTCTCTTGGGTTCTGATGATTTTAGCTGCTCCTGAATCTCTGGGGAGTGTGTCACCGGGTCTGATAGGTAAATTAACCTTGGAGCCTGGAATAACCTCTAGATATTTTTCCTTGTCAAATAAAAGTACCGTTCCTTTACCCAAACCTATCATATGAAATAAAGGTAATAATTGGCTGAAATGTTCAAGCATTTTTGAAACCTTCCTTCCGGATAGAATTTAGATGAGTTAAACAATGTGAGTAAAACAATGGCAGAATTAAATTTATCTTTTTAAATAAATACGGATATAGCCTTCATTATTTCCGGAATTAAATCCCGGCTGCGGGAAATAAGTTCCCCATATGTTTCTTTTGCCGGGAAACAGCCAAAAGCCCTGTCGACATAGTAGACAATCGTGTTATCTTTGTGCAATTGATTAACCATTAGTACATACAAATCATACCGGGTATTTTCTTTGGCCTTTGTCAACACTTCATCCAGCCGCGTAAGATATTCATCATTGTCAATATCCAGCATGGAAACCCCAATGCGCCGGTTCAGGTATTCCTTCAATGAACTGTTTAGTATTTCTGCAGCAGACATTCCGGATACGTCCTGGGCCATTACGGTCTGCTTTTTTACTACATCCAATGGTACATTAAGAGCATAAGCTGAGTATAAGTAATCAATAACAGCCTGGTCACGCTGATCAACTTTAATCCTTAACCCTCTGGTATCAGTACTAATCGCATAGACAAGGGCTTTGGCAAGCAATGGCCTAAACTTGACACCCTCCTTTATTAAACGTTCCGCGATTAAAGTAGCCGTTGCCCCAACCAGCTCAATTTGTTTTTCACCAAGTTCAAATCCTGCGTCAGACCGGTGATCAATACAGTAAAGCGGTATTTTAGTTATTCCTAAAAACCCGTAGGATTGCAGGGGATCGTTATGATCAACCAGGGCAAATTCTCCAATCCGGAGTTCATTTTTAGTCACCAGAGAAGGCCGGGGAAACCCCTCCAGCTTTTCCAGCACCTCTAAAGTATCCTGCTTTATCCCCTCCGGATTAAGCAATACTGCCTGAGCCGGTCGACCGGCGGCAGAAAGCAAATGGGCAAATGCTACTGAAGAAACAAGAGAATCAAGATCAGTATAGGGAAAATTATGGCCAAATACGTAAATCAAATTAAACTCCCTTCTATAATAATTATTACTTCATAATTGCTTCTTCCGGTGTTAACCCTTCCCCAAGGGTTAAATGAAAATTACCCAAGTAGCCTGCTGTCAAAGAACACCCCAACTTATGGTAAAAAATTCCCGCCTGCCTTATATCGCCAACAAACAGGACACCTGCGAGATTTTCGCCGGAAAAAACCAATTTTTGATAACTTCCGGATGAGGGATAGCTTAAAATTTGTTCCCTGTAAATATGATCTTTCGCTCCCCCTTGCTCCGCGGCAGTTTGCCCCAAAGCTATAAGGGAGAAACCAAATAATTCAATAGAATTCATACTTGAAACCCCGCTGTACTCTTCCCTTGTTCCAGCCATATTGGCGCCGGCTATTTTCCCCTGGCGCACGGCATTAAGCCAAATAGCCTTGAGTACGGATTCCCCGCTTAAGGTATCCCAGGCCTGGGCAATATCCCCCGCTGCATAAATACCCTGGATATTGGTCTGTAAATTTTCATCAACCAGAATGCCATGTTCCCGGGTGACAGCAGCATTTACCCACTCAATATTCGGTTTCACTCCGATGGCAATTAAGACAATATCTGCGGGCAGAACAGATCCTGCAGTCACCACGCCTGTGATCTTGCTGCCGGATGTCCTGAGAGACTTTACTTCTGTATTCAGGCAGATCTTTATTCCCAGTTTTTCCGCAGCCTGGCACAACATTTTTGAAGCAACCTCATCAAGTTGGGCCGGCATAACCCGGGAGCTTTTTTCAATCAGGGTTACAGCCAGCCCGGAAGATTTAAAAGCCCTGGCAGCCTGCAGGCCTACCAGACCGGCCCCGATAATAACTGCTTGCTTTATTCCTGTCTGTTTTAAATAATCCGCAATTTTGAGACTGTCCGCTTTATCCCACAACGTATATACCCCTTGGATATTTTTATCTATCCAGGAAGGCAAAATATTTTGCGAACCTGTTGCCAGGAGAAGACGATCATACCTAAGCTCATATTTGTTGTTGTCATTATCCTCCAGAGTAATACTTTGTTCATCTATATTTACGGCAACCGCCCGCTGCCCAACAATAACCTCAACCTTATATTTCTCATAGAAATCCGGATCCCGGATAAAGAGCTCATTTTCTTCAACCTCCCCTACCATATATTCCGGTACCAGGATCCGGTTATAGGGGAGTTTTCCTTCAGAAGCGATAATGATAATCTGACCTTCAGGATCATGTTCGCGGATCCCTTCAATGGCACTGACTCCGGCCGGGCCATTACCTACTATGACATAGCGCAAACTTCCTCCCCCCTTTTCAAACTTCATCAAAACACCAGATCTCTGCTAATTCCTCCAGCAAAAGCTGGGCTCTGACCGGATTAAATACCCCGCAGACACATGGAGTAGCCAGAAGTTCAGCTGCTTCCTGCCCGCTCCGTCGTCCTCTCTTGATATCCAGGAGCATCTGTCTGACAAGATGCTGGGATACCATTCCATGTCCGCACATTGTTGTAACCTCCAGGATCTCTTCTTCCGGCAGCTTGGCTAAATTTCCCCGTATTCCAACGGAATACTCTACCGTATGCCTGTCAAGTCCTGCTTCCCGGCAGGCTTGATCAACATGCTCAACTATTCCGGAAACAATGACCGAAACCCCTAAATTAGCTTCTTTAAGTTCTTTCAGGGCCTGAGCGACCTGGTTACGGTCAGTAAAAACGGCGTGAACAAGAGAGGTATCCTGGATATTCTGATAAATAGTTTCTTTATCTGCGATAAATCTATTTCCCGTTTTCATGTCCCCTGTATTGGCAACATCATATTTATTCAGGATTCGCAAAAATTCCTCTAAAGCTCCCCGTGAGCCTACCTCGTTAAAGCCTTTGGCAGTCATAGAAAAAATGACATAATCATGTTGCAGGTTGTCCGGAGTCCCTTTGCGGTGTAAGGTATGGGTCATCGGGAAATCCCTCCTTTAACCTGGAGACGGCCCAGGCCGACATTTGTTTTTCCATTATATGAAAACCACTTCCCGCTTTTCTCCATTATTTTCGCCGTCGGGACAGACAAGTCTTCACTTACCCTGGATACCAGGTCTACAGAAAAGACCGTATCAAGTTCTTCGGCAACATTTTCCAGGGTTTCCAAGACAGCATTAACTTTATCTAAAGGAATAAGCATCTCGATAATGGCCGAAAGAACCTTTTCATCAAGCACTTCCGGGTTCATTTCCCCAGTCTGTTTATTTATTAATAAACCGGTTAAAGGATTATTGACTTCGAACTCTACTCCTAATTTGGCCAAGGCTTTAAAAACCTTCTCTGCATCCCTCATCCTCGCTCCGGTTCCCGGACGGCCCATTTCGGCAGCCATCCCGGCATATCCGGATTGATAGCGCCCGGTAATGTCGTTTGTTTTCATCTCCTCCGTACCCCGTCCCGGTACCCGGGTCTCCTTGTGCTCAACCAAAGGATTGCTGAAAGTCCCTCTTATAGAACGCGGCCAATCATGGACAGGCTGAAACAAGGCCTCAGCCGGACAAATACCGGACCTTTCACAAATTCCGCAATCAACACATTCGTCTTCATCGACAAAACAATGTACCTTATTCCCTTTGACACTTCTTTTAAAGTGAATCGCACCCATTGTACAATAAGGGCGGCATTGGCCGCATCCTACACATTTACCGACATCTATCTGCAAAGGAATCCTCCTCTCTGGGTCTGCTTATTTAATCTAAAAAGTATTGCAGGGTTTTTTCCACAATCTCCTCGGGTGCATAATATGGGATTACTTCTCCAAGTTCCCTGCTTATAAGCTCGCTTCCGTCCAGAGGCAATTTAATCCCTGTAAAAACCTTTGCTCCGGCATTGGCCAAGGCCAGGGCGGCCTGAAGATCACTTGCCTCAGTCATTTCCGGGAATACTGCCATAACCTTTAAGCGGCTAATAGCCTGGACAAGTTCCACTGCGGCCGGTACTGCCAATTCTCCGCCCAGACAGTAAGCCAGAGGATTATTTGCAGGACCTGATGGGGGAATTCCCGTAAAACCAGCCTTTTGTTCACCTTTGGCAAGGCAGCCATAGCGGCCTAAAGTAACGGCGGTATTCCCATAAGACAGACATAAAATATTTCGGGCAGAGAGCGCTTCCACAAGCCTGACCGCTGTTTCGTCTGTAGTAACTTTAACATTGGAACCGCCGGCAATAATGCAGAGTCCCTTGATAATTCCTTTTTCCGCGGTTTTTTCAAGGTCAGCCGGGTCAAAAGTATAACCAATATTTACTGCTGCAGGTTCACTATCTGTTATAACGGAATTTTTCTTCCTTATCTTTAGGGATTCAGCTGCCTGACGGAAAAGTTCCTTAAGTTCATCTTTGGTAGCAGCGGCAGAACACTCCGCAAAGATGGTTTGGTAGTTTCCGGTAAAATTCCTTCCTTTGCTTATACTCTCCCGGCCAGCCAAAAACAGATCAACCATACCGCTTAAGAGCGCAAATTCCGTAGTGCCTTGATTGCTCACAACATTGTAATCATGATTCAGCGAAAAATCACCGGCCAGCAGCAAATTATAAGCACCAAGCTCTCCGGCAACCTCTTCGGCCAAATCCAGAACTGCCGGTGATACGCCATCAAAACAAATATTCACACAGTTGCCATCCAGGTTACTTAAACCTATCTTTCGTTCGGCTGTTTCAGATGTTCTATTTAATAATTCCAAAAGATCTGTATTAAACTTCAGCAATGAAACATACCGCCCAGCCGCTGCAAATAAAGAGGAAAGCCGGTCAGCGGCCGACTTCCGGCCGGGTAACGCCGGCGGAGCGGTTATTTCCCAGGCCTTCTTTAACCAGTTTCCGCAATCATGCGGGTCGTCAGTTATCAGCCATGAGTTGGCTTTTGCCGATAAAGTTTTTTGATCCACTTCGCCGGCAGATAATTTTTGGGCTAAACGCTTTAGCAAAACATAAGTTGTCTCAGTCAAGCGGCTAACCTGGGAAACTTGCCGGAATAAACCGTTAAATACTAAGTCATCGCGGTTAAAACCACAGACAGTTGCTGTTTCTTCCGGCCGAAAGGGATTTAAACGGCAGGGACCTTGGAAACACTCCTGACAAGATAAACCCAAGAGGCCAAAACCATCCTGAGGCATCATCTTTTCCAGCCGGTTCCAGGATAATTCTAGGCCTTCTTTTTTGGCTTTAAGAAAATACGTCCGGGCTGACGGATCTGTTGTTTTTCTCCGTACCTTACGCATAAAAATTTAATCCTCCTTTAAAAACCCTTCCTGAACACGGGCTAATCCCGCTTCCCTGCATTTCTTTAAGGTTAAAAAATATTCTGCAGGCGTCAGCTCCAGCAAAGCCCCGGTTGGACAAGCCGCAACACAAAAAGGTTCAGCCATTTGGAAACACTGGTCACACTTATCCGCGGCCTGCTTTTCAACTGCCGGGGCAATTACCCCGTAAGGGCAGACCATCACACACATCCAGCAAGCCTGGCACTTATTAACATCTACGAAAACACTGCCGGATTCAGGATCTCTCTGCATCGCTCCGGTAGAGCAAATCTCCAAACAGGGCGCCTCCTCACAATGCCTACACTGGATTGCTAACGGCCTTTCACCATCCCATTCTACATACACCCGGGACCGGGGCAAGACCGTTTCCTGTACGGCCTCAGTTAAAATCTTACTGACTGAATTACGTTCCACCGCACATCTTAGTTCACAGGTCTTACAACCCAGGCATTTACCCTGGTCCACAAAAATTCTCTTCCTGGAGTCATTATTAACCAAGAAGTCACCCCCTTGTTCTAATCCGAATCATTTGGTATAGGCAATATTTTCAGCTTCCAGACTTCTTCTTACTAATAAATCCGTAGATATTTTGAGAAGCGCCGCAGATTGGATCGCCCAGCCTTCAATATAAAAACGCTTAAATAATTCCTGGCTGATATCTTCAAAGCTCCGGCTATTCTGGTAATTTTTAATAATAAAACTGTGCACTTCTTCAGCAATCTTCAAGGAATACGGGATAAATTCCCGGATTTTATTTTTACCGCTTATCACCGGGGAATGAGGAAAGGCCAGGATAGAAGCTTCAATCGCCGATACTTTTTTGATACTGTTTATATAATCTGTGAAATTGGCCAGGTACATAGGAAAAATATCCTTACTATAAACGTAACCGAAAACATCTGAAGGGAAAAGCACTTCACCCAAAGAAAGGTAACAGGTCATACTGTCAGGACTATGCCCCGGCGTTAAACTGAAAGCAAGTTTACAGCCGTCTCCCAAATCCAAAATGTCCCCCTCATTCATTATCATGTCTACATTAATAATTGACGGCGGTGGAAAAGAATCGTCATAATCTTTAAGCAGCCCTTTTCTTAAGAGAGTTTCAACTACTGCTTTGTCTTCAGCAAAGTGACCGGCAACTACTTTTTCTTTTGTCAAGACCCTGGCCGCTACCGGTGACGCTACTGTCTTGAGATTAGGGAAAGCCCTAAGCAGACCGGGTACTCCGCATACATGGTCAAAATGAGCATGTGTAATAATTAAATAGTGAATTTCTTCCGGAGAAATCCCCAGTTCTTCTATTCCGGCAACGACACTCGGTACGGTATAGGTCAGTCCCGGTTCTACCAGAGCACAACTTTTCCCTCGCACCAGATAGACTTGATAAAAAGGATCTCCCATCTGGTAAACCTTTTCCGATATTTTAGTAATATTATTTTTTGTCATTCTTATTCACTCCTCCAC
>DATMXV010000199.1:0-6355 GCA_035561335.1 Desulfitobacteriaceae bacterium | reverse complement strand
ATTTTTAGATAATATTGAAACATAAAAACCGCCTTTTTTGCATAACATAAAAAACTTTTGACTTGCAAAATGCCGGTACATATGTTATTTTATAATGGCCTTCTTGAAGAAGGTTTTGTTTAAGTCGGGGCGTAGCTCAGTTTGGCTAGAGCGCTACCTTGGGGTGGTAGAGGCCGCAAGTTCAAGTCTTGTCGCTCCGACCAGTAAATAAGCGGGTTTCAGCCCTTCAAATATTTCAGTTTGTTTCCTGGGTAAGCAACGGTAATGCAGTAGTATATAAAAACATTATTATATTATCCTCTCATCAACGGGAGGATTTTTTCTTTAGCAGTTGATTGATATTATCGGCTGCTTTTCTTTTTACTTCCGGTGTGACATTGGGTGAAGTTGTAACTGAAGAGAAGTGTCCATGGAATTGAAGAAATAAGCTGGTATTATTTTGGAGGGCAAAATGAACTACATTAAGGAAGTTGAGAATATTCTTTGGGTCAATTACATATTATCGTGTTGGCAAGAATTGCTTGGGCTTTGGGGGTGTCGTTGGGGGAGTTGCTGGGGATGGGGATGGAGAGGAGTAAGGCTATGTATTTATACGTTAGGTATGCCGAGAGTAATCCCCACCGCATACCCAACCCCAAACCGGACAATAATATTAATAAGCACACAAACCATTTCTTCCCCTTACCCCCTGCCGGCAATGGCAGGTTCGATAATCGGCTATTATGTGCAAAACTCCATCGAATATTGATGGAGTTTTTGAATAAATGTTAGTAATATAATTTAAATACGTGCTTTAAGATCATACTAACTCGGTCTTTTGTTCAATAAATTTTAAAACCCAAGCAACAACAAAACCAAATACTAAAGCAGTAAATAGTGTTGTATAGGCAACTTCAAGAGGGGTTTCAGTAAAAAGAGGAATATTAAATAATGTTCCAAGCGATGTTAATACCATCCAAATAACAAACCCGAAGCCTAATCCTTTTATGTAATAGTAATGACTGGATGTTACTTTGATTACATAAGCAAATATTATAGCCCAAATTATACAAAGAGCAATATCAGTAATTATTTCCATAAGGAAACCCCAAAATCCCATGCTGCCATAAGTCATTTTTCCAAATAGTGTTGTCGAATAGTCATAAAGAGCTCGGTCAGACCAATGCAATGATTTAAGGATAACACCTAAAATAATATTTGAACAAGCTCCGGCTATACCGGCTATACCGGCAGCAATCAATCTGTCTTTTACCATATTAAAACTCCTTAAATGTATATTTATTTTGCTATTATGTTCGTTAAATAAAATTCTATACTAGCGGGAAAGAATAACACCGAAGATTAACCCGGCGTCTTTGTAACATTTACACGGACAAGACATATAATGAAGTGTGAAAGTTAATCTGAATACTCTGTTTGGAGCAGAAACCCGGTTCGCGGATGGCCGGGCTTCTGCTTTTGTGAATCCCAGCAAGGGTAAGGTTTTAATTTTTTGCCTATAGGGGCATATTTTTATTCTTTGGATTTGTCGCAAGCCCATTATTATTTCCATAATATGTATAGTACAATGTAACATTGGAACTTAATAATTAAGGAGGGGTCAAAATGGCATTTGGAGGAGCAGCGGGTTGTGGTTGCGATACCGGTTGCGGCAAAGGCTGGGGTTCAGGAATTGCAATAGTTGTAGTAATCATTCTTTTGCTTATTGCCATGGGTATTGTTTGTTAAGCTCAATATTAACATCTTTTTTATAAAGAAGGAGGAAAATAAATGTACGGTCTTGGAATGGGAATGGGCTATGGCGCAGGCTATGGTACAGGCTGTGGATGCGGTGCCCCGGTTGCCCCAGTTTGTGGTTCTAATGCTTGGGGATCTTGTATTGGTGTAGGTATCATTGCGATTGCAATCTTAATTCTTATCGCCTTAGGTGTTATCTTTTAAAAGATTCTTAAAAGCACGCTTTTTGCGTGCTTCTTACATATAATATAAGGTCATTAATCATTCTCCTTCATAGTCTTCTTGCCCTCTCTCCAGCCATAGGGAGGGCTTTTCAAAATCTATTCTGTATAACACCAATCCGATTTGCCCATACTAATACGGAAACACTCACTTATCCTCTTCAGCTTAGCCCTTCCTTGTCCGGGAAGGGCATTTTGTTTTATGGAGATAGAAAACCCTCAGCCGTGATGAGGGAGGGGGGTTAAATATTATTGCGCTTTAATAAGTTCCTTAAAATTATGATTTTTCTTATACTTAGGGCAAAACATAATGCTATTCTCATCTAGCTGACAATCCATGAACACACGCGTTAATATTCTCCATATAGAAAGAGTATCTATCTTCTTAGGAACAAAATTAATAAAGGACTTGCTCGGTCCTTTATTAATTAAATTAAGTTAAAATCTCCGCCGAAAGAAGAAAAACGGGAAAAAGAATGGGCTAAAAAATGGGAAAAAGAATGAAGAACGCCTGAAACGACCTATCATAACATCTATCCTCCCTTACTTATTAATAAATCTGGAAACATTGGACTAGTATAAGATATGTAACTAGTCCTAAAATGTGAAAAACAAAGAAAAAAATAATCTAGGAAGCTTCGACTGAGGCAGCTGGAAGGGCTTCTGTTTGCTGGCATATGGAAATTAATTTTAGGTTCTGCATAATGCAAATTCATATTGTCCATACTAAATACAGCACTGATACACACTTTTTCTAAAACGTTTTCCTCCATCTTAACCTCCCTCTTACAGGAGAGGGTACGGAAAACCCCCGGCCGTTTTGGTTGGGGGTTATGTATTTTCCATAAATTTTTTCTAACTCAACAATACATCTACCTAATATACAAGTTCTTCAATGCTTCTAAAGGAACCCTGGAAAAATATTCCCGGGCTACAACTCAAAGTTGCCTGCAGCCTCCGGTTGGTATAAAATCTTTTCTACTTTTAGCTTGATTTTTCCGTTTGGAATCTCCCAGTCGATTATATCCCCCTCTCGAAAGCCAAGTATAGCAGTTCCTATAGGCGCCAATACAGATATTTTATCTTCGATTAAACTGGCGTCCTCAGGATAGACCAAGACATACGTCATTTCTTCCCCTGTGTCTAAATCCCGTAAAAGAATCCTGGAATTCATTGTGATAATACCAGGCGGTATCTGTTCCGAGGGAACAATGCTTGCCCTATTTAATTCCTGCTCAAGATCTCTCAGGTATTTCCGGTTTTTATTCATACCGAATTCTCTTTCCTGATTAACAAGCTTAAGCAGTCTTTCGTGATCAATTGAAGTTATAATAATTGACCTTGTCATATCTTTTATCCTTCCTTTTTGTCTTTTAAAAATCTTTTCAAACAACACCCATATGTTATGAAATACATTAAATGGGAACCCCTAAAATAATACTATAGGTATTCCCCACAAGTCCGGGGAATACCTATCAATTTACAATATCGTATCATTACTTACAACCTCTGTCAATCTTGTATTTGCATTACAAAAAACGCTCAAAGGCCGAAAGAAGCTGAAATTTGCAATTGACTTCTTTGCATTTATTATGGGAGTATTATAAAGGAATATTTAAAAGAAATTTTTCAGACAATTATCACTTTTTATCACTTTGGCGCAGAAAAACAAAAAGAGGAAAGAAGGCTGCCGAATGAAAGAACAGCCTTCTATAAAGCAGAATTACATATTCCGCCTGTTTGCTTCATTTATGGGGTTGTGGAATTCACGGGATGCCCTGAGCTTTAAAAACGTACGTTTAAGTTACTTGCAATATTTTTTTGCGTTACCGCTGTCGCTTACTTTCGGTAATATGCAGGAAATATTGTTCCAAAGCAACGTCCGCCTGTTCGGACTGGATGCTAAAACCCTCATTTTCAGCGCTTATTGTATCGGGGCAGCACTGCTGTTCGCCCTTTCCGGCATCGGGAACATAGCTGTTGTCGCAAGAGTATCGGCGATCCTCAGCGCGGCAGGTTTTATCCCCTGGATTTTTATGGACGACGGGCCGGTTGGCCTGTTCTTCGCTTTATTATTCATGTTTGGTTTAGGGGGCAGCGTAGCCTGCGCTTCCTTTGCCTATACCTTCGTACTCAATAACCCGGAGCGTTTTCTGGGCGCTGTCATGCTCTCGTTTTTTTATGCTTTGGTGAAACTTAACGCCGGATTGCCGGTTATGTCACCGCTTTTTTACAGGATATTCTTGTTGCTGCTCGTAGCCGGAATCGTGTTTTGCCTGGCTTTGTTCAAAACAGCGGACTTTGCCGATTTGCCTAAAAAAAATAAAGCAAAATTAAATTCAGCGATTATGCTCTCACTCTATTTTTTTGTTGCTGCTTACTGCGTGGACTACTTCTATTCTTATCTGCCGGGGTCTTCAGAACCAAAAGCGATGGTTTTATCCGGATTGTTCGGTTTATTGGCAGTCTGCCTGTCGGTTGTGATGCAAATGCTCGCCAACCGCAGCGTATGGCATATGTGCAACCTGTTTTTTATCGCGATGATCTGCAGCTATGCTTTGTATTTCGCGCCTGACGGTTCGTTTTGGCGGGACGCCGCCATATCCTTGCACGGGTTTCAGATCATTGGCTACACGGTCATGTTTTACCTGCTCGGCTGCGTATTCAAAAAGCATGGCGATTTTCGCTTGTTCAAGTTTTGTTTGGTTATTGTTCTGCTGGCAAGCGTGTTGACCTATATCATTCCCGACGCTCTTTTCAAATACGCCTCGGCGCTTATACTGCCGCTGGCTGCAATGACATCCGGCGCTCTTTTTGTCGTGTTTGTGCTGCTGTCTCCCGCCTACGCCAGGTACCTGTTTTCCGCCGACTGGTCGGAAGATTTCCATCAACTGGACATGAGCGAGGCTGAAAGAAAAGTAGAACTGTTTGACAAGCTGGAAAACTTAAATCTTACGCCCAGGGAAAAAGAAGTAACCGCTCTTCTCCTGCACGGGTTCTCTGCCAAGCAGATAGCCGGCGAGTTAGGCATATCATTGAATACCGCCAATTTCCATATAAAAAACTTATATAAAAAGCTGGGCATAGGCGGACGCCTGGAATTATTTTCCCGCTTTGGCGTTCAGACTACCACCGGTAAGACAAAAAAAGAGATGGCTGTTTGGGAATAAAAGGATAGATATAAAAATAATGCTCTGCTAATATGGCAGGGCGTTTTTTATGCCTACCTACCATAATTGGCAGCTAGACGAAGCGGAAAATCCCAGGCAGAATTGAAAAGATGAGGAGAGTGATGAGATGAATAAATTTTTACCGCTTTGTCATTAAAATATGAGGTGAGGCAGATATGAAAAAAGTTCTTTCAATATTATTAATCGTTTGTCTTCTTATTCAAATACCGCTTCCTGCTCTGGCTGCTATCCGGGATGTAACCGGAGCCCCAACAAGGGGATCGGAAGGAGGTTCAACGGGGGGCTCAACGGGTGGTTCAAACGGAAGAGGCTTACCGGGTTCTGAAATTCGCTTGCCTCAGCCTGTCAAATCTGATCCGGGTATATTTATCGAACCAGCTATGCTTGATGAAAAACTTTTTACCTTATCCCTGGCTGCGGCTAAATTTCCTATACGAAAGTCTACGCCCCAATTACGCTGGGAGTCTCCCCGTCCGGAACAAACACAATTTCGGTGACGAATGATCCACAGGGCGGCTACCTCCCGGTTCTGAACTACGCCGACAACAATATTATCGTCCAGCAGAACACCTCGAACAGGCAGATGGTTGTCGTTCAGTATGACGGCCTCAAGGCCGGCTTGAGTCTATACACCCTCTTGGGTCGTTATTTGGATAACCCTTGGATAGCCAACAATATCTATTATACCAAAGCGGGAGCGGCTCAGTTCTATGACGGCCGCCCCACCATGGATCCCAGCAAGGACGAGCATTGGCCCACTTACCAGGGCGGCCTGACCCTGGAATGGAGAAATATGACCGCCGCCTGGGGACAGGACCATTCCCTGGAGCTTGACCCCAAGCTGGACGCCAAAGGCCGCTCTGCCTTGCAGCAGTGTCTGGGCAAGGGCGTGCAGTAAAGATCCATTTATATTTATTTAAGAACTTAATTTATTATCCTCTCATTTAACGGGAGGATTTTTTCTTTAACCCTTGATTAATAAAGGAGTAGATAAAAAATTTTGACCAAGCTGTAATGCTTGGTCAAAATACTTAATGATAATGGTCCGGATACGGTTTTCTGAAGTATGCGATCGACTATTTAACCAATATTAAAAACAACAGGAAAATAATTATGGCCAACTCGATAACAATAATTGGTAAAAGCCACAACATTCAGCTCACCCCCTTTGGAGATTTAGCAGAAGAGGGGATTCCTGATATATAT
>DATMXV010000198.1:0-5393 GCA_035561335.1 Desulfitobacteriaceae bacterium | reverse complement strand
GGAAAAGTATTTTAGTGAAAATTGTTATGATGATGGCTATCGCCTTAATAACAGGAACGCTGCTGCCGGGCTGCGGGAGCAAAAGTTTATCCGAAGCGGATGTAAATTACGCCGGCCCTATTCTGGAAAATGTCTTGACGGGAATGAAAGAAGACAATTATGCTGATTTCTCCAAGGATTTCAGTGATCAAATGAAAACCGCCCTAACCCAGGAAAATTTTAAAACCTTTAAAACATCATTTGATTCCAAGATCGGTGATTATGAAAGCAAAACCTTTAGCGGCGCAACAACGACCAGCAAAGATAATAAGACGTATACGATAGTCGTCTATAAAGCGAAATATTCCAAAGAAAGCGCTGATGTCCAGATTACCATCACTTTTAGCGATAATAATGGGAAAAAGATAATCGAAGGATTGGTCTTTAATTCCCCGAATCTGAAAAAACAATAAAAGCTGCAAACGGATAAGGAGTGCGATAAAGATGGTAAAAATTATAACGAAAAGAGGGAAAAAAGCCCTAACCGTCTTAGCAGTTATCTTAGGAATTATTGTTTGTCTGAATATAGCCGGTTTGGCAATCAACAAAATATTTTTCTCACATGAGCTTGAAGCCGTCTCGCCTTATGGACAGCTTGTAGAAATTAACGGGCGGCAAAAGATGCATGTCTATTCCATGGGCAGCGGCGGTAAAACCGTTGTGCTGCTGCCGGGTCTTGGGGTGTCTTTGCCCAGCGCGGACTTTGGCCCGCTGATGCGGGAGCTTTCGAAAGAAAATACGGTTGTTTGTCTCGAATATTTCGGTATCGGGTTCAGCGACCCGACGGATACCCCGCGCACCAATGAAAATTATATCCGGGAAATCAGAGCTGCCTTGTCTGCGGCCGGATATAAACCCCCTTATGTCTTAATGCCTCATTCCGCTTCGGGCATTTACAGCGAATACTATGCCGCCAAATACCCGGATGAAGTGTCGGCGATTATTATGCTGGACACAACATCGACGGCAAAAACTGAAGCGAAAAATCTGCCCGAATTTACCTATGAAATAGGCAAGCTGCAGCAGGCCTGTGGCATGACACGCCTGGTTAACAGCTTGGTGACTCCCGCTCAAAAGGCCGAAAACGGTTATACAGTCAAAGAAATCAACGACTACAGAATGTTCACCAACCATGTTCTCAATAATACGATAATCGATCAATCTATGCGGACGCTTGACAATATCAACGAGGTAAGCGCTATTGCTTTTCCTCAGGGAATACCGGTATTGAAACTTATATCTTCCCAAGCGGTTGAAAAAACAGGGAAAGAATATCAAACCGGGCACTTGAACAGGCTGGGCTCAAATGTTGAGTCAAAAGTTATTGACGGCACCCATTTCTTTTATCAGACCAATATTGCGAATATCTGTGGAGTCAAATGAATTTATATGATTTCAGGTATAATATAGACTTCTTTTTCAGACAATTTAAAGTCTATGCCTTTGATATGGTTGGTTGCGGGTTTACTGACAAACCAAAAGCGTCTTATTCTCCAGAATATTTTGTTAGGTTTATTAATGAAGTTATGAATTTTTATAATATTGAAAAAGCCTCATTTCTGGCAAGCTCCTGGGGCGGGGGCCATGTACTTTATTTTGCCCTCAAATACCCTGACCAAGTGAAAAAATTTATTCTGTCGTCACCTTGTGGAATACCGCATAAAATGATTAATATTTTTGCTTTGCTTGGTATTCTGCTTATCAGCAATATTATTATGTTGTTTATTTCCAAGGCCGTAACGAAATTCATAATTTCCAGCATGATTTATCATAAAGAGTTAGTGGATAAAATATTATTGATTCCATATATTTTCCTTTACTTAACTAAAGGGTGCATAAGCTCTACGGTTAAATCTTATATGAATGCAAATTTTACATTTGTTCGAAAAAATCTGGAAATGATCGCTGCTCCTGTATTGTTAGTATGGGGGACTCGTGACAGTGTACATGAAAAATGGATGATGGATGAGATGAAGAACCGTTTAAAGAACTCAAATCTTTATACTATCGAAAATGTAGGCCATTTACCGCATGAAGAAGCCTTTGATGAGTTTAATAAACATGCTTTGGAATTTCTGAACGGGTAAGTTTTAGGAGAAAAGTGTATGCGATTTGTTAAAACAATCCCTCAGACAGATAGAGAATTAGCGGCTTTATTAATGGCTGAAGGATGGAAAAAGATAAAAGAACCGTCCAATTTTATTCATTCCTTGTTATCGTCCATCCCTTTTATGGCAGTTAACTGTATGATTGCGTATCTATTCATTGGGCCTTTTTACAATCCGTTTATTCAGGTAATTCAATTAATTGAAAGTTCATCCATTTCATTGACGATTAATATTTATACCTTGGAATATTTAATAGGCATTTATGCAATGATTGTGATCCACGAGTTGATCCATGCCGTATGTATACCGCGCTTTCTTCGTTCAAACGAGACTTATTGGGGATTAAAAATCTATGGCGGTTTTGTCGGCACAGCCCAGAAATTAACGAAAGGGAATTATATATTAATCAGTATAGCCCCGTTTGTAATATTATCTGTCATTGGGCCGGTAATCATTGGAATTTTAGGCATCAGAAGCGAGTTTTTGTTTTTCCTTTTCTTTCTTAACGCCATAGCCTCGTCCATTGACATTCTGAATATGGTATTGATTTTATTTCAGACGCCACAAAAAAGCATAATCCTAAATAACGGATTTGAAACATATTATCATTAGTTCGGGAGGAGAGTTAATGCGAAAGGCGGGACGTATCGTGTTCATCACGTCAGCTGTATTACTGGTTTGCCTGCTCATTTTTGCCGGCGTACTGCTGGCCTGGAGCCAGGGCAAGCCGAAACCATTTCTTGATAAGAACGGAGAAGTGACGGCAGGCAGTATCTCGGAAAAAATCCATGTCAGTATCAACGGGGTGGAACAGGGAATGTTCATCAAGAGCAGGAACCGGGCGAACCCGGTGCTGCTTTTCCTGCACGGGGGCCCCGGCATGCCTGAGTACTTCCTTACCAGGAGCTACCCAACAGGCCTTGAAGACTACTTTACCGTCTGTTACTGGGAGCAGCGCGGGGCCGGGCTTTCCTACAGCTCCGACATTCCGTCCGAAACCCTTACTGAGGAGCAATTGATAGCCGACACCTTGGCGGTAACGGATTACCTTCGCCGGTGTTTTGACCAGGAAAAGATTTATCTCATGGCCCATTCCTGGGGGTCCTATATAGGAATTCAGGCAGCGGCGCGGGCGCCGGAGAAATATAAAGCTTACGTCGGCGTCGCTCAGGTATCACAGCCACTGGAATCGGAAAAACTGGCCTACCAATATATGCTTAAGCAGTATACTACAGCCGGGGATAAAAGAATGGTGCAAAGGCTTGAAAAAGTTCCTCTTACGGAGATGAATTCTGTGCCGGCTTCCTACCGTTCCTTGCGTGATGAAGCGATGCACGAGCTTGGTATTGGTACGACGCATGCTATGAAATCGGTAATCAGCGGCATCTTTTGGCCGTCATGGAAATTCCCGGAGTACACTTTAAATGAAAAAATAAATCTATGGCGCGGCAAATGGTCCGCCAGCTCCACCAACCTGTGGAACCAGATGATAGCCACGGACTTAACCACTAAGGTTCAGAAACTCGATATTCCAGTCTATTTTTTTCATGGCAGATATGATTATACCTGCAATTACGCTTTGGCCAAGGACTATTTAGAAAAGCTGCAGACGCCTTTGAAAGGCTTTTACACCTTTGAAAATTCCGCTCACAGTCCATTGTTTGAAGAACCTGCCAAAATGCTACATATTATGCAGAAGGATGTACTAGTAAATCATTCTTGAAATAACTTTACATTATGAAGGCACTTCTATTTCGTCCATTTTGTATTTCCAATGATACACGACCGGAGTCTCGTTGACTTCGTTAATGTAGCTATAAATGCGCTTGACTAGTTCATCTTTTGATTCAACTCGGATTCCGCGCAAACAGACTCTGGCGAGTTTACCAAAAAAGCTTTCGATTAAATTCAGCCATGAACCATGTTTGGGTGTAAAAACAAATTCAAACCGATTTGGCACGCTGTCAAGGTATCTTCGGGTTTCCTTGGAGGTATGGATAGCATGATTATCCAGGATCAGTCGGATTTTATCACCCTTATCATATGTAGCATCTAATTCCTTAAGAAAATCAATGAAATCCGAACTTTTATGTGTATCTCTGGCCAGCGGTATGATTTTACCCGTTAGAAGGTCCATTCCAGCCAGCAGGGATACTGTACCAAGACGCTTATATTCACTGTCCCTCGCTACAAATCCATGTTTCTGTGTGGGACGCTTATCAGCTACCGTATTGGCTATGGCTTGAATGCCTGGCTTTTCATCATAGGAAAGAGTAACCGTTTTGGGTTCATCGTTGACTATCAGCTTACCATCCTGATCAAAGAGCAGTTCTATCTGTTTATAGACTACCAGAACCTCATGCATTTTGGTCTCAAAATCAGGATCGCGATTCTCCAGGTAATACCGTATACGGTGGGGTTTGATATCTGCATTATTTAGAAGATCCCAGACCTTAGAACGAGCAACCTTCTGAAGAAGTGGATATCCAGCTTCTATGCAATGCTGTTGAATATGTTGTTGGAGCTTTTTCAGGGTCCATAGTTCCTGAGCATATCCAAATTCAGATGGCTTTCTACAGGCAAGATTACGCACCCATACGATATCATCGTCAGAAATCATTGCAGGACGTCCTGTTCTGGCCGAATCTGAGAGTGCAGCCTCTAAACCTGCTTCCTTATATTTTTTAAGGCATAAGATTATGGAGGGGCGACTTAATCCCACTTTAGCTGCAATAGCAGTATTAGTATGACCTTCATCAGCCATTATCAGGATTTGGGCTCGTTGCACTTTACGTGCTTTTTCAGTACGGGAACAAGCAAGTTTTGAAGCTATAACATGGTCTTCTTGACTCAAATGAATACTTGATTCACGCTTTGGCTTTAAGGATTTCATGTGTTAATATCTTCCTATCTCATTTCTATGATATTAACACTGTAACCTATTTTTAATTAATTGTAAAGTTATTTAGAGAACATTATACTAGTCATCCGGATTTCGATTTATACCTCGTTTGTCAACAGACCCACGTTTGCGGATTTGGTAAGCCCCCGTCAGGAGAGGCTAGTTTAAACTCGATTCCCGGTAAATCCGCATTAGGTGACACGGCTGTCCGCTGGGATAGCTAACTTCTTCCTTCAGCCACTTCCCCGCATTACCCATATGGAAGGCGCTACCTTGGCCTTTGTCAGGCAGCGCCCGATCTGAACCTAGTTTTGGAACATAATTTTGTCGGTCCGGCTTTTAAT
>DATMXV010000197.1:0-2229 GCA_035561335.1 Desulfitobacteriaceae bacterium | reverse complement strand
GTTTTACTATATTTCCTCTTTATCCAAAATTCTCAAAAAACTTGGCTTTCGCCAAACCTTTAGGCGGCCGTCAAAAAAAAAAACAACCCCCTTATTGTGGAGGCCTTAATCCGGCAGGCAATCTGTTCAGGCCGCTCCCCGCAGATATCTGCGCAGGATTTCGCCGTCTATGCTTTCCTCTTTTTCCAGCAACCCGGCGATCTCCATAAGTATTGCCTGTTTTTCCAGAATAATTTCTTTGGTTTTCAGTTCCAGATCCCTGATAATTTCCTGAATTATATTATGGTGTTGCTCTTTACTGATCTTTGAGCTGTCAATAACACCTAAAGATGACATCCCGGACTGTAATATTTTTTCAATCAGATCTAATACTTGTTCATAATCACCCGCCGCCCCTGTACTGCGGGCGCCTAAAACTACTTCCTCGGCTATTGCCCCTGCCAAAGCAATCATTATCTGCTCGTCTAACATTACTTTGGTATATAAATATTTGTCATCCTGAGGATAATGCCTCACATAGCCCAGAGCGCTCCCCCGGGAACGTATGGATATCTGGGCAACAGAATCAGGTCTGACAAATTCGGCTACCAAGGCATGACCGCCTTCATGCAAAGCCACCCGATGCAATTCCTCATAATTTGGCTTGCGCTCAAGTCTTTCCCCTAACATAACTTTATCAATCGCCTCGCGCAGATACTTCTCGGTAATCTCATCAGTATTCTCCCTTAAAGCAAGGACAGCAGCTTCATTAGTAACACTTTCCAGATGAGCGCCGGAAAAGCCAAAGGTTTCCTGGGCGATTTTTCCCAGATCAACATTTTCAGCTAAAGGTTTATTTTTTAAATGAATATTCAAGATTGCCAGGCGTCCCTCTTTATCAGGTAAATCTACTATTACTTGCCGGTCAAAGCGGCCCGGCCGGAGTAAAGCCTGATCCAAAGCTTCCGCTCTGTTCGTGGCCGCAATCACCAGGATTTGCGGTCCCAGGTCAGTCCCCAGACCGTCCATTTCCACCAGGAGCTGGTTAAGAGTTTGATCATACTCGTGGTGAGATACATTGCCGCCGCGTTTGACCCCTAAAATATCCATCTCGTCAATAAAGATTATGGCGCTGTTTTTCTTTTCCGTTCCGGCAATTTCCCGGGCCCGCCGGAATAAACTGCGTACCCTTTCCGCCCCGACCCCGGCATACATTTCCACAAATTCACTTCCGGAAATCGAAATAAAAGCGGAATCCGTATAACAGGCGGCAGCCTTTGCCAAAAGGGTTTTTCCGGTACCCGGGGGACCGGAGAGCAAAATGCCTTTCATGGGGCGAATACCTAAAACTTTCATTCGTTCAGAGTAGCGCAAAAAGTCCAAGGCTTCCTGCAACTCCTTTTTGGCAGTATTTTGGCCGCCAATATCTTCAAACTGGATTGCAGAAGTTGAATATATTACTCCTTTACCTGTTGTTTTGACTAATTGCCGCTGAATAACAAATTTCCAGATGAGAAAAGCACTCCCAAACAGCAAGGCTAAAGGCAGTACATTATAACCCATAACGAATAAGTAGATGAAAATTCCTATTCCCAATCCTATGAGTAAGTCAAATAACATTCATTCCTCACCCCGTTCCTCAGCCCTTGCTTGCCTTTTCACTTGTCAGAAACTTAGCCTGTCCTTTGCGCTCCAAAACGGTGACTAATTGAGCTTCACCTTTATTTAATACCAGATAGATATTATTGCTATCAATATTTAAATTAATCTGAACTTCCATCTTATCTGCTATGCGCTTAACGTTTTGTTCCATTTCCGTAAAATTACCCTGAACAATACTTTCTTGTAAAGGAAACTGCATTTCCTGTAATATTTGTTCTAATTCAGGATTACGTTGGTCCAAATAGCGAATTGGCATTTTCCCGGCTAAGTTTTCCAGCAGTAAACTCGTTTCGGGTAAATCGGTTATCTTTCCTGTCTCAATATCCAGTTCCTGTTGTCCGTTTACTTCAACGATTTTTGCCGCCAGGACACCGGGAATCTCCTGGCTTCGCTGCAATACGGAAGCATCCAGCCAATTTTTTTTGTATATGATTTGCCCCCCCACAAGTAATCCGAACACAAGGAACCCGACAAGACAAATCAGCGTAATCCGCTGTTTCTTCATCGTTTTCCCTCCAAATATTTATATAATTGTACATATGACATTATATCATGCAGCCTGCTGATAACTTACGCGTAAATTTATCC
>DATMXV010000196.1:0-3774 GCA_035561335.1 Desulfitobacteriaceae bacterium | reverse complement strand
TATATATACTAGCGCTTATAATACTATTTGTGCTTTGCACAAAAAGAGCAGACATAATTATTATATTAAAAAATTTTGAGACTTTATTTTCTGTCATGGAGAGATGGCTGAGTCTGGTCGAAGGCGCTCGCCTGGAAAGCGAGTACATGGGGATAACCTGTGTCGAGGGTTCGAATCCCTCTCTCTCCGCCATGTTGCTTAATTACTGATGCTTTCAAGAAAAAATTCTTGGAGGTTTTTTATATTCAGCAGAAAAATAATTTAACAATAATTATAGTATAATGTGTTATTCTTTCTCTGATTTGCTTTTTTGCCTGATTAAGGTTAGGCTGACAGTCTTAAGAATTCGACTTTAGCTTTTTATTTTGCTATAATTATTTAGACTGTGCTAGACGGGGAGGTAGCGGATCCCTGTAACCCGCAATCCGCTATAGCGGGGTGTAATTCCTGCATGAGGGCTTCGCCTGTGGAGCAGTCCAATGGTTGGTAATGATGAGATTTTGGTCTTGTGCAATAGAACACTTCGAACCGTGTCAGGTCCTGACGGAAGCAGCACTAAGGAGTACGTTTTGTGTGCCGCAAGGTTGCCTGAGTCGAGTTGCCGGCCTTGACAACGTCTGGAAGCGATTGTTCGAGTAAAGGTGCACAGTCATTAAATTTGAGGTGGTTTGGACCATCTTTCTTTATATTTACCTGAATGAATACCTGGTAATTTCTATTTTTACCAGGTACAATTTACGTGGCGGAATAAATATTGAATGAATAATGTTCATGGAGTTTGCATTATACATAGTTTTAGGTGGTTAGGATTATGGCGTATTTGGCACTTTATCGTGAATGGAGACCGCGGATTTTCCAGGAAATTGTTGGTCAAAAACATGTGACCAAGACCCTGATGAATGCCCTGGAGCAGGATAAGGTTGCACATGCTTATTTGTTTAGCGGACCGCGGGGGACCGGAAAAACTACTGCGGCCAAGATTCTTGCGAAAGCCCTTAATTGTGAGCAGCGGCTTGGGGTTGAGCCCTGCAATGCCTGTGATTCCTGTAATGGAATTGATCAAGGGATAGCTATGGAGGTTATGGAAATTGATGCGGCATCCAATCGCGGTATCGATGAGATCCGGGATTTGCGGGAAAAGGTTAAACTAAGTGCAGCCCGGGGAAGATTCAAGGTCTATATCATTGATGAAGTGCACATGCTGACACAGGAAGCATTTAACGCTTTGCTTAAAACCCTGGAGGAACCGCCTCACCGGGTAATTTTTATCCTGGCAACTACGGAAGTCCATAAAATACCTCTTACAATCCTCTCCAGGGTTCAACGTTTCGAATTTTACCGGGTTGCTTTAGAGGATATTAAAACCCGTTTGACAGAGGTTGTAACTGCCTTAGGCCGCAAGGTAGATCAGGAGGCTATTCAGGTTATTGCCCAAAAGTCGGAAGGCGGCTTAAGGGATGCCTTGAGTATTTTGGACCAATGCCTGGTGCAGGATGATCCCCTGGGGGTTGAGGAAGTATATCAAGTGTTAGGTATGGTTGGGGAAACATTCAGTGCTGAGATTATGGAAGCTTTTTTAACTGCTGACTATGGCAAAGCTCTTGGTACTCTGGCCCGGGGGATAGAACAGGGGAGGGATCCCCGGCAAATTTTGCGGGAATTATTGGATTATTTGAGACAAGCGTTACTGTTCCTGACGACCGGGCAGACTATGATTGTCCCGCATCTTGTGGAAAAACTGATTCAGCAAAGTAAAAGCAGCGGCCTTGACCGTTTGTTATTATGGATAGAAGTTTTGTTAAAGGGAGAAGGCCAATTAAAATATGCCATCAATGCCCGTCTGGCAGCGGAAATGTTAATTGTGGAAGCTATGCACAAAAGCGAAAATATTTTTGATATGACCGGACAGGGATCAAAGGTTAAGTCTGATGCAGGACAGAAAGATGTTCCCGTTGCTTCGAAGTCGGCAAAAGTTAATAAAACCGGTATTAAGGATTCAGATAATAATATGGCGGAAGACGGTAATGTGAAGGGAACCGACTCCTTGGGGAATAACGGGGAAGTAATTATGCCGGCAAACAATCAAGAAGTAACTATTGAAATGATAAGAGGTAAATGGCCTGAAATTTTGGAAAATGTCCGGCGGCGCAAGAAATCCACCCATGCTTTTTTAATCGAAGGCAAGCCTGAAAGGTTGGAAAAACATACTTTAATTATAGTCTTCCGAAAAGGTTTTTCCTTCCACCGGGATAAGGTTGGACAAACGGAAAATCAGCAAACAATTCAGGATGTTATCCAACAGCTTTTGGGGATACGGTTGACTTTGTCTGGCATTATGGAAGATGAACAGGTAACAGAAGCCGGGTCCGGTAGTGTGGAAGAGCTTGAAAGGCAGGCTTTAATCAAGCGTACAGTAGATATTTTTGGACCGGAGATAGTGGTTGTAAAGGAAGATTCTTGATGGTTTTGGAGCTAACTTATTTGATAAAAGGAGAGTGTTTAAAATGGCATTCAAAAATGCTGGCGGCGGAATGGGAAATATGAGTCAAATGCTTAAACAAGCCCAAAAGTTACAGGCGGAAATGGCCCGGACCCAGGAGGAACTGCAAAATAAGACCGTAGATGCTTCGGCAGGCGGAGGGGTAGTCCAGGTTGTAGTAAGCGGTAAAATGGAGGTTGTTGAACTGCGGATTAAGCCGGAGGCGGTTGACCCGGAAGACGTGGAAATGTTGGAGGACCTTGTTAAGGCCGCAGTTAATGAGGGATTACGCAAAGCCCAGGAAATGACAGCTTCGGAAATGGGAAAACTAACCGGCGGGTTAAAAATCCCCGGGTTATTTTAACCGGATATGGATTTTTTGTATTATCCGCAGCCATTGGCCGACCTTATTTCCGGTTTTGCCCGTTTACCCGGTATAGGACCGAAAACAGCAGGACGCTTGGCTTTTTATCTTCTCCAACATCCTCAGATTGCCGATAATTTGGCCAAGGCCATTATATCAGCTAAAAATGGTATTCAGAAATGTACTGTATGCTGTAATTTTACTGATCAGGACCCTTGCCTTGTCTGTCAGAGTACGAGGCGCGACCGTACTTTGCTGTGTGTGGTAGAACACCCCCGTGATGTAGTATCCTTGGAGAAAACCGGTGAATTTAAGGGACTTTATCATGTGCTGCATGGTATCTTATCTCCGCTGGAAGGAATAGGGCCTGAACAGTTAACGGTTGATAAATTGCTGCTCAGGCTTGAGGGAATCCAGGAAGTGATTATGGCTTTGAATCCAACGGTAGAAGGAGAAGCGACCTGCCTGTACCTTTCCAAACTTCTTAAACCATTAGGCCTGAAGGTAACCAGACTGGCCCACGGCCTTCCGGTTGGGGGCGATTTGGAATATGCTGATGAAATTACTATTGCCCGGGCTATAGAAGGCCGCAGGCTGATATAATTTAACTGCGAAACTTAAATTACCGGTTCTTCCTTGTCTGACTTTTGCATATCATTGACTAGTTGGACAAGGAGGTTGCGGTTATGACGTTCGTTTTTTTGGGTTTATTTATATTGCTATTAGGCTTAATTGTTAAATCTTCGTTAAGCAGACCGGGATTTTTCCTCAAGGCAATGATTCATATTTTGGGCGGTATAGTAGGGCTCTGGCTGTTTGATTTGCTTTTCAGTGTACTTGGTTTTGGAATCCCCATAAATTATTTTACTATTTTGTTTGTAGCCGTAATGGGTTTTCCCGGTGTCTTGGTCTTAACTGTTCTGCAGATCAT
>DATMXV010000195.1:0-16094 GCA_035561335.1 Desulfitobacteriaceae bacterium | reverse complement strand
ATATATTACAGATGTTTTGCTTAATAAGGAGTTGAGATAATTGGCTGCTATTCGCCAGCAATTTGATAAGAAATTGGAAGATTTACGTCAGCGAATCCTGGAACTGGGAACTTTGGTTGAAGAGCGTATAGCTCTCGCCGTAAGTGCCTTGTATGCACAAAATTTGGAAACAGCTAATTCAGTTATAGTAGGCGATCTGGAATTAAATCAACTGCAACATTTAATTGAAGAGAAATGCATTATATTAATTGCTACCCAGCAGCCTTTGGCCCGTGATTTGCGTAAGGTTGTAGCAGGCTTTAAAATTTCTCTGCATTTGGAAAGAATGGGTGATTTGGCTGTTAATCTGGCCAAAGTAACAATTAGTATTGGTAAGGAAAACCTGATTAAACCACTTATCGATATTCCAAGAATGAGTACACTTGTCCAGGAAATGATAGCCAAAGGACTGACGGCATATATCCGGGAGGATGTTGCTATGGCTAAAGAGATGTCGGAAATTGACCATCAGGTCGATCATCTTTATGCTCAAATTTTCCGGGAATTGCTTGTTCTTATGATGTCGGATCCAAGAACAATTAACCAGGCAAACCACCTGTTGTTTGCTGCCCATCATATGGAACGGATGGGTGATTACTGTACCAATATTGCAGAAGAGATAGTTTATATAGTAACAGGCAATCACCTGGACCTGAATCAACCAGAGCAGAATTGAAACATATTATTTTTCTGATATTCTTCCAAACAATATCCGCCATTTAAGGAGAGGAACTTAATTGACGGGTTTTTTTGTTGCTCCACAGTAACGGCATTTTTGAAATCGCCAATCGCCAGGGAGGAAAATGTAGGTTAATGGCGAAAAATATAGGAATAATCTGCCTTATGAAAGTAGATAAGAAATAAATATTAAAGGGGTTGTGCCAATGGCAGAGAAAAACACCGCCGATATCGGTTTTGAGCAACAAATATGGAAAGCGGCAGATATTCTGCGTGGCAATATTGATGCTTCAGAATATAAACATGTTGTGCTTGGCCTTATTTTCCTTAAATACATATCAGATAAATTCGAAGATCGCTATCAACAGTTAGTAGCCGAGGGTGATGGTTTTGAGGAAGACATCGACGAGTATACTGCCGAACGAGTTTTCTATGTGACTCCGTCCGCCCGCTGGAACGCTATCGCGGAATCCGCACACACGCCGGAAATCGGTACGGTAATCGATGATGCCATGCGCGCTATTGAAAGGGAAAACAAGCGCCTCAAAGACATCCTGCCGAAGAACTTTGCGCGCCCCGAACTGGACAAGCGGCGCCTTGGCGATGTTGTTGATTTGTTCACCAATATTCAAATGGTAGAGCATGGGGATAGTAAGGATATACTTGGACGCACTTACGAATACTGTCTAGCTCGTTTTGCCGAACAGGAAGGTAAGTTGGCCGGAGAATTTTATACACCGGCCTGTGTGGTGCGAACGCTGGTTGAAGTGCTGAAGCCTTACAGCGGGCGCGTATTTGACCCTTGCTGTGGCAGCGGTGGGATGTTTGTGCAATCGGCAAAATTCATTGAAAACCATCATGGCAATATTAATAATATTTCCGTGTTCGGTCAGGATTCCAATCCGACTACATGGAAAATGTGCATGATGAACCTGGCGATTCGCGGCATCGAGGCCGACCTGGGAAAATTCAGCGCCGATACTTTCTATGCTGATTGTCATCCTACCCTCAAAGCGGACTTCATTTTAGCAAATCCACCCTTTAACATGTCGGATTGGGGAGCGGACAGGCTTGCTGACGATGTTCGTTGGAAATATGGCCTGCCGCCCTCCGGTAATGCCAACTTTGCCTGGCTCCAACACATGATTCATCATCTGTCGCCCAACGGTAAAATTGGCATGGTACTGGCGAACGGTTCCCTGTCGTCGCAGAGTGGCGGCGAGGGTGAGATTCGGCGGCGTATTGTGGAAGATGATTTGGTTGAAGGCATTATTGCCATGCCGCCCCAGTTGTTTTATACTACGCAGATTCCAGTGTCACTATGGTTCCTCAATAAAAATAAAGCGTAAAAGAATAAAACCTTATTCATTGATGCGCGAAAAATGGGTACGATGGTTTCTCGCAAACTGCGGGAAATGACCGGTGAAGATATTGCCAAGATAGCCGATACGTTCTCAGCATTCCAGGAGGGTAAGCTTGAGAATGTCAAGGGCTATTGCGCCGCTGTGACTACCGAAGAAATTGCCAAACAAGATTTTATCCTTACACCGGGTAGGTACGTCGGTATTGAAGAACAGGAAGATGACGGCGAGCCGTTCGAAGAAAAGATGACGCGGCTGACGGGTGAACTCTCAGAAATGTTTAAACGCTCACATGAATTAGAGGAAGAAATCCGTAAAAGACTGGGGGCGATTGGCTTTGAAATCCGATAGTTCAGAAATCATTATCTATCAAACCGAAGACGGTCAGACAAAAATTGATGTGCGTATGGAAAACGAAACGCTGTGGCTTTCACAGGCTCAAATCGCCGAGCTTTTCGGGCGTGATACCAGCGTTATTTCACGCCACATTAAAAACATCTTCAACGAGGACGAATTAAATAAAAAAAGCAATTTGCAAAATTTGCAAATTCCAAATTCAGACAAACCTGTCGCGTTCTATAGCCTTGAAGTTATTATCGCTGTTGGGTACAGGGTTAAGTCCGTTCGCGGTACACAGTTCCGGCAATGGGCAACCGCTATCTTGCAGGAGTATCTGCAAAAAGGTTTCTCAATGAACGACGAATTGCTTAAAGCAGCAGGCGGCGGTAACTACTGGCACGAACTGTTAGACCGTATCCGTGACATTCGTTCCAGTGAAAAAGCTCTTTACAGGCAGGTACTGGACTTGTACGCCACCAGTATGGACTACAACGCCAAAGCTGAAGAAACCTTGATGTTTTTCAAGGTTGTTCAGAATAAACTGCATTTTACTGTATCGGGGCAGACAGCTTCAGAGATTATTTTCAACAGGGCTAACGCTGAACTTCCCTTTATGGGGCTGACGAATTTTTCGGGTAATTCTTTACGAAAAAGTGAAATCGGGGTAGCCAAGAACTATATGACCGAGGACGAACTATTCGCTCTCAACCGTTTGGTTTCAGCATTCTTTGATCTCGCCGAACTAAAAGCCAGAAACCACGAGCCGATGTATATGAAAGACTGGCTGGCGGAGCTTGATAAATTTACTAATATGTATGGCAAGGGAACCTTACAAGGTGCAGGCAATGTAAGCCACAAAGACGCATTGGAAAAAGCTGAAGCGGAATATGAAAAGTACCGTCAACGAACAGTAGAAGAACTATCGCCCGTCGAACGAGACTTTCTGGAAAATATCAAGCAGACGCAAAAAAAGTTGGACGGTAAGGTAAAGCGTGAAAGGACTGGGGTCGATGGGGATTGAGGTATAAATGGAAACAAGCTACACTTTCTGAACTATGTTCGAAAATTGGTAGTGGAGCAACTCCACGCGGCGGAAAAGAATCATATAAAAACGCCGGCATTGCCCTAATTCGCAGTCAGAATATATTAGATTTTTCATTTTCTAGAGATGGGCTTGCGTTCATTGATGAAAGACAAGCTCGTCAGCTTGAGAATGTCTCTGTACAAAAGGGAGATGTTCTCATTAATATAACTGGTGATTCTGTAGCGCGTGCTTGTTTAGCACCAGAAAATCACTTACCCGCACGTGTGAATCAGCATGTTGCTATTGTTCGCGCTGTTCCCCAAAAGGTAAACTCTATCTTCATTCTATATACATTACAGTATAAGAAAGCACATTTGTTATCGCTGGCATCATCAGGCGGAACTCGTAACGCCCTAACTAAGAGGATGCTTGAAGAACTGTCGGTCGATTTGCCACCGTTAGAAGAACAACAACGAATTGTCGCTACCATCTCTGCTTTAGATGACAAAATCATTTTGAACATACATATAAATCATTGTTTAGCGGCTTAGAGGTCAGCGAAGGACAGTTCGCCAGACATAAGCCGGGGAAGGAGTACATTGCGTAGCGCGGCTAGGTTCGCAGATTCGAGAAGATTGTTCTCAATCTGGTCGATTAACGGCCATATTAATGAAGAAAACTCTTTTATCGTATCTTTTGTCGGAATGAGCATTGGAAAACCTGCAAGCATTTTGGTAGTTATGCTACCTCGAATACTGCTGGAATCGGATATTGCTCGCAATTCTTCATAACGCCCAATGAGGTTGAGAAAAAGATATACCGCAAAAATTCCGCCACTTATCGCAATAACTGACTGATTGATATAGGTATCAATAAGTAAGAAGGATGTTTGTCCGCGAGTAAAACCTTGACCTGCTGAAGCCATCACAACATCGTCTCGATGAGCAAACTTTGTGGACGAGTTGTTAACTCCTTGCTGCGTAATAGTTTTTTCGGTTCCTATTATAAAACGACTCCGGGTTTCACCAGAAGATAACCAAGAAATGCCACCATCCCAATACAATGAATTGTTCGTGTTTGGTGTACCACCGATGTAAATAGCTTCTGCTATATCGCCGAGGTTGCCTAAGTGCCAATCGGATGGTTGCTCCCCGTTCCACGGCTCGAAATCCACGAACCACGACTTATAAATCGTCTGAGCCATCTGCTCTAAACAATGATTTACCATCTATGGAGTAAGATATAATAATTACGGAAGGAGGAGGTAATTCATGCCATTTGCGGAAGCCAACTACGAAAACGCAGTGCTTGAAGTATTCCGTGACCAGCTTGGGTATATATATTGCTACGGGCCGGATATAGCGCGGGACTACAGCAGCCCATTGTATGAAGATGAGCTTTTGCCGGCCTTGCGGCGTATCAACCCAAAATTGCCGAACAGTGCCTTAAACGAGGCGGTTTATAAGTTGCGTAATTTTGAGGGCGGCACACTTGTACAAAAAAATGGCCTGTTCATGGATTACCTTCAAAACGGTATAGCCGTAAATTATTTCGATAAGGGGGAACAGCACTCCGTACTGGTACGCCTTGCAGATTTTCAAAATATAGGACGAAACAGTTTCACTATTGTCAATCAGTGGACGATTACTGAGTATTCAGAGAAACGTCCTGATGTCATCGTTTTTCTTAACGGTTTGCCAATTGTGGTATTTGAACTGAAATCACCGTCCCGGGAGGAAACAGACGCCAGCGAAGCCTATCGCCAACTGCGGAACTATATGCACGAAATTCCATCTCTGTTCACTTACAATGCTTTCTGTGTTATGAGCGACCTTGCCGCCTCAAAGGCCGGGACCATTACAGCGGGCGAGGATCGTTTTATGGAATGGAAAACGAAGGATGGCAGCTATGAGAATACACAGTACGCTCAGTTTGATACTTTTATTGAGGGTATATTCGATAAGGCCCGTTTGCTGGATATTATTAAAAATTTCATTTGTTTTTCCAGAGAGAATTCTGGTGACGTAAAAATTCTTGCCGGATATCACCAATACTTTGCTGTGCGTAAAGCCATCGGTTCTACCCAAAAAGCGACAAAGACAGACGGCAAAGCGGAGTGTTCTGGCACACCCAAGGTAGTGGAAAATCGTTGTCGATGGTATTCTACGCCCATTTGTTGCAAGAGGCCCTGAATTCACCGACCATCGTCGTGCTGACTGACCGCAACGACCTTGACGACCAATTATTCAGCCAGTTTTCCAAATGCGCGGACTTTTTACGCCAAATTCCCATTCAGGCCTCCAGCCGTGAGAACCTGAAGGAACTGCTGGCCGGACGGCAGGCCAACGGTATCATCTTCACGACCATGCAGAAGTTCGAAGAATCCTCAGAACCTCTTTCCGAGCGCCGTAATATTATCGTGATGGCAGACGAAGCTCATCGGGGACAATATGGACTGGAAGAAAAAGTTGAGGCGAAAACCGGCCGTGTAATTTTGGGCACTGCCCGCATCATCCGCGACAGTCTGCCGGGAGCAACTTACATTGGTTTTACCGGTACGCCGATTTCCTACAGGGACCGCAGTACGATTGAGGTTTTCGGTAATTATATTGACATTTATGATATGACCCAAGCGGTCGAGGATGGAGCGACCCGCCCTGTTTATTATGAAAGCCGGGTAATCTATCTGAAACTGGATGAAGACATATTGAAGAAGATCGACAACGAGTATGACCGGATGCTGATTGCTGATGAAGTGGAACCGTATATTATAGATAAAAGCAAGAAACAGCTCGGGCAGATAGAGAGTATCCTTGGGGCTGAACAAACTATTACGGCGTTGTGTGAGGACATTATCAAGCACTATGAGGAAAACAGGCAGCATGAACTTACCGGCAAGGCGATGATTGTGGCCTATTCACGAGCGATTGCCATGAAGATTTACCGTAAACTTTTGGAATTGCGACCCCAGTGGAAGGAAAAAGTCGGAATGGTTATGACCGCCGGTAACGATGATCCTGAAGACTGGCGGGAGATCATTGGCAATAAGCGCTATCGCGACGAGATGGCCAGAAAATTTAAAGACAATGATGACCCGCTCAAAATTGCCATTGTTGTGGATATGTGGCTAACCGGTTTTGATGTCCCGTCGCTGGTAACGATGTATGTCTACAAACCCATGTCCGGGCATAATCTTATGCAGGCCATTGCCCGCGTGAATCGGGTCTATAAAAATAAAGAAGGCGGTCTTGTTGTTGATTACGTAGGTATTGCCGGCGCCTTAAAACAGGCGATGAACGACTATACCGTACGCGATAAGTACAATTATGGCGATACCGATATTGCCAAGACAGCCCTGCCGAAATTTATTGAGAAACTGGAAGTTTGCCGCGATTTATTCCATGGATACGATTATTCTGTCTTTATGAAGGAGAGCGCCAGTGACTTGCAACGCGCTAAGGTCATCAGCGGCGGGGCAAACTTTTTTACTGCACCGGAGAAAGAAGAGAAGAAGCAGGTATTTATCAAGGAGGCTATGCTGCTGCGTCAGGCGCTTTCTCTCTGCCGGAGCTTGCTGAATGCGGACCAGCGTTTTGAAGCGGCCTATTTCGAGGCGGTGCGAACGCTTCTTACGCGTATAGCCGGCAGCGGCAAGAAGTTATTACTGAAAGAAATCAATGCTCAAATAAACGAGCTGTTAAAGGCCAGCATTCAGAGCGAAGGAGTTATTAATCTGTTTTCGGATGCGGATAAAGGATTCTCGCTCTTTGATCCCAAATTCCTTGAAGAAATATCGAAAATGAAGGAACGCAACCTTGCGGTCGAGCTCTTGAAAAAATTAATTGCGGAGCAAGTAACATTGTATCGCCGGACGAACCTCGTCAAATCTAAGAAATTTTCTGAAATGCTGTCTCGGGCGATGAGGGCATATTTGAACGGGATGCTTTCCAATGAGGAAGTCATTGCCGAATTGATGAAGATGGCTAAGGATATGGCGAATGCCCAGGCGGAAGGGGAGTCGCTTGGTTTAACCCTGGAGGAGATGGCGTTTTATGATGCAATTACCAAACCGCAGGCGATCAAAGATTTTTACCAAAATGATCAGCTTGTTGCCATGACAAAAGAGCTCACCGAAATGCTCCGGAAGAATCGTACCATTGACTGGCAGAAGAAGGAGTCCGCCCGCGCCGGTATGCGCCGCATGGTTAAACGACTGTTGAAGAAGTACAATTACCCGCCGGATGGTATGGAGGACGCAATCGCTACCGTTATTGGGCAGTGCGAGATGTGGACTGATAACTGAAGGGAGAACAAATGAGCAATGGATGCAGTTAAGGGAAATGTATATCAGATACTCAATGGGGCAAAACAATTTGTCATCCCCGTTTATCAGCGTACCTACAGTTGGGAGAAGGAACAATGCCAACGTTTGTGGGCCGATATTGTTGCAATGCAGAAAGATAGACGTGATGGGCATTTTGTAGGTTCTATCGTAAATATAGCTGAAAAGGACATGCCTGTCGGTGTCCAGAAATTTATGATCATTGACGGTCAACAACGTTTGACCACACTAACACTTTTGCTTATCGCTCTGCGCAACTACGCAACGGAGCATAAGGATGAGGGTGTAAACGCTAACAAGATTACGGATACACTTCTTCTAAACACATATGAGTCGGGTGACGAACGCTACAAACTTCTATTGACGCAAACTGACCGAGATTTTTTGGTCAAGTTAATTGAAGGCTCTCCTATTTCAGATGGCACAAAATCCAGGATCTTGGATAACCACGCTTTCTTTGCAGCACAAATTGCCAAGAAGGATTTGACCTCGGAAGAAGTCTACGAATCGATAGGCAAGCTGCAAATTGTCAACATCACGCTGGATCGCCAGTACGATGACCCACAAGCAATTTTTGAGAGTCTGAACTCTACGGGTATGGACTTGAAGGATTCTGACCTTATCCGCAACCATATTCTTATGGGCTTAGAGGCAGGAACGCAAACATCCGTCTATAATAATATCTGGCGGCCAACGGAACTACTTTTTGATTATGAACATCAAAGCGAGTTGATGGATTCCTTTTTCCGCGATTACCTCACAATGAAACTTGGCAGAATACCGAAGAAGAATGAGGTCTACAAAGAGTTCAAGGGGTATCACGCGAATTGCGGTATGGATATCAGCGACCTGTGTCAAGATATTTATAGTTTTGCAAAGCATTATGCGGATATGTTTTTTGCCAGGAGTTCTGATACGAAATTGAAGTCCCTGTATGCAGACATGAAAGCCATCCGTATGGACGTTGCTTATCCTTTTCTGCTGAAAATACATGATGATTGTGACAAGGGTTTTATATCGATTGAAGAGCTAAGGGAAATTATAAAACTCTGCGTGAGCTATATCTTGCGCCGTGCAGTCTGCGATATTCCCACGAATTCGCTTAATAAGACCTTCGCCACGATGAAAAACGACATTCACACTGATGACTACCTGAACTCTGTTAAGGCATTTTTCGTGTTGCTGGAAACTTATAAGGAATTCCCAACGGACGAGAAGTTCCTTACTGCGTTCAGTTTACGGGACATTTACCGCATGAACAGGTGCAGCTACATCTTAGGGCGATTGGAAAATTGGGATAGCAAGTCGTCGGTCTCGTTAGATAACCTCACCATCGAGCATATTATTCCACAAAACCCGCATTTGTCAGCTGACTGGAAAACTGCACTGGGAAGCGACTGGAGTGAAGTACAAAAAAAGTATTTACACACCATCGGCAATCTCACTCTTACTGCGTATAACTCTGAAATGAGTGATTCATCTTTTGCCGAAAAGCTTGATATAGAAGGTGGATTCAAGCAAAGTGCACTCCGCTTGAACAAATATGTTGTTATGCAGACGACCTGGGGTGAGGAGCAGGTTAATACCCGCGCCGAGCAACTTAGTGAACTGGCGAAAAAAGTCTGGCCGTTTCCAACGTTGTCCGAAAGCGAACTGGCGCCATATCTTAAACAGGATGAATCCACTCCGCAGTATTCTCTTGAAAGCTACGACCAGCTTAACCTGCATAATAGAGGGCTATTCGAGAAGTTAAATGCTCGCATTATGAACCTCTCGCCTTTCGTAAAGCGCGAATTCAAGAAGCTCTATATCGCCTACAAGGTAGACACAAATTTTGTGGATATCGTGATTCAGAAAGCCCGTCTCAGATTGTCGGTCAATATGAAATATTCTGATGTGATTGACCCCAAAGGGCTGTGTAGCGATATAACTGATAAGGGACGCTGGGGAAATGGTGACCTGGAGTTGTTTCTTGATAGTCAAGGTCAGTTGGATGATGTGATGTTCATTATCGAACAAGGCTACCAAGAACAGATAGGCGAAAAGGTCTGAGAACGGAAAACCTTTTGACAATAGCCAAACCATTTGACATTTCCTCTGGTGGCGGAGGGGGCAAATGCAGGCGGTGCTTTGCCAGCCGTGTGCGCCCTGTTCCGGCATCTACGGATATCCGAAGGACGAGGCCTTGAAAGTAGCAATCTCGGCTATCGGCAGCTTCCTGCTGAAGCATGAAATGATGGTTTATCTTGTCGTGTTTGACAAAGCGGAAATATACGCTGAGCGAATCCTTTATTTATTTCATATATACTTATTACAATTTAAGAAAAAGGAACATGGTTTAAATCGAGGGAAGATCGAGGGAGGATTATCGAGGATTATAATGGGAAATTCAGATATGGAACTAATTAACAAACTCCCGAAGGAAGAAGAAAGAGCCGGAAAAAAGATTCTGGGATTCAATCGGAATATTTTTTTCGTAGGAATAACAAGTTTTTTAACTGATACAGCAACCAAGATGATCTATGCAATTATGCCCTTGTTTTTAATGACTTTGGGGGCAACGAAAACTGAAATTTCATTAATAGAAGGAATTGCCGAAAGTACGGCCTCTGTAATTAAGGCCTTATCAGGTTGGTGGAGTGACAAGATCAGAAAGAATAAACCTTTTATGATGATCGGTTATGGGTTTACGGCCCTGCTTTCTCCGTTATTTGCTTTTGTTGCAGCACCTTTTCAGGTTCTTATTATCCGGTTTTGCGAAAGAGTAGGTAAAGGGATACGGACAGCTCCCCGCGATAGTTTGATTGCTGCTTCTTCGGAAACCGGTATCAAAGGGAAAAACTTCGGTTTTCACAAAGCGATGGACAACTGCGGAGCGATAGTAGGGCCGTTGCTGTCAACAGTAATTTTGTTACTTTATCCAGGCAATTATCGTTTGGTCTTCATTCTGGCTGCTATTCCCGGTTTGCTGGGGTTAATCTCGATTATTGGTTTTGTGAAGGAAGCCAAAACAGTAAAGATTGCCCCTTTGGGAAAGATTAGCTGGAGGGATTTCCCTTTAAATTATTATATTTTTTTAGCGATTATTTTTATTTTCACTTTGGGAAACTCGACGGATGCCTTGCTCCTGGTAAAAGCAGGAGATATCGGCTTCGAAGCTGCCTTTATTCCCATAGTTTATCTGATTTATTACGCAGTGTCGGTCTTGTTTTCCGTCCCGGCTGGAATCCTGTCTGATAAAATCGGCAGGTCAAAAGTGATAATTTTCGGCTACCTGATGTATGCCGCAATTTATTTTGGTTTCGGCAGTACCCATAACAAAGGTGTCATGGTGATGCTTTTTGCCTTATACGGGCTATACAGCGCTGCGACTGACGGCGTCCAAAAAGCATTGGTTTCAGACCTTGTCAGTGAGGATAAAAGAGGCACAGGCTTGGGAATATATAATAGTCTGCTTGGAATGACTCTTCTCCCGGCAAGCGTGATCGCCGGACTTTTATATGACAAAGTGAATAATAGCGCTCCCTTTTATTACGGAGCGGCAATGGCCCTGGCAGCAGCTTTTCTGATGATCTTTTTTTACCATTATCAGCAAGGCCCCAATCCTAATTAAAGCAGATGATCCAGGCATCTTTGATATAATTATCAACTATTACTCTGGCTAAATTAAACCAGCTTTGACAATGGTCCAAGATTACGGAATCCCCTGTTACTATTCTTTCAATCTTTGACAAAACGGAATCAACATTGGGCGCCAGTTCTACTTCGACCGGTAGGTTCCAGTTATTTGAGTGCTCAAAGATCATGTTCCTTAATTTACCGGAATTGGAGACAGGTGCATCCAGAAAAAACTTAACAGCGGGAACAGAAAATTGTTTTAATGACTTTCCAATTAATTCTATTGCTTTTTCCGTATGCTTAATAATCCGGTAACTCCCCCTTAAACCTGCCAAATCCCTTAAAACGCCGTCCCGGCCAAGAATAAGGATACTGCCTGATAGAGCAACTTCGAGGGTAATGATTAAATTTAAGCCATCGATATTTAAACGTCCGTCTTTGGCTGCTTCCATTGGAAGCTGGGCGGCGTTTCTTTTATCATATTGAAAGTTGGAAGAGGTTGCTCTTTGCAGGGCAATTCTTTGTCTTGAGGAGAGCTGATAGTGCCCGCCAACAAAATTTATTACCGGTCCTACTTTATAACCACGGTCCAATAACCATTGAACTTCCTGTTGGGCAATTCTCATTTGCTCTAAAGCTTTCTCGGAAAACCATTTGCTGTCTTCTGCATCAAATCCTCTTCTGGTTGTTCCCGGAGACAAACTTATCACCTGCTTTATAATGGATTTTGGTATTTATTTTATATTTTTGTACTCATGTTATTTAATATTATAATCACGGATACGTTCTCTGAAAAACCTCCGTCCGGCAAATTTTGCTCTTGGGCGTTAATTTTTATTGCGGCAAATTTCGGCATTGTTCGAGGAAAGTGTATGATATCATAGATCATAGTAGCAGGAAAAATAATTTAATTTGTAGAGATTTCACTAAATTTTATAAAAATTGTTATAATATAGTTTTAAAACTATTATCGATCAGGTATTCGGAGGTAAATTGAGATGCAGAACTCTGAAATAAATGTAAGTTTTACAAATATTCAGAATGGTTTTTTTATCTTAGACCGCGAATGGCGTTTTCGCCATATCGACAAACATCCTGTTTTAATTAAGCCCGGACCCGGGGAATTGATTGGCAAGGTTATCTGGGAAGTATCACCCGGAATTTGTGGTACTGATCTTAAAAGCGTCTGTCTCAAAGCTATGGCTACACGAATGGTTCAACGGCTTGCAATAACAGGCGCCTTAACCGGCAGTTTGTATAATATTATTGTATTTCCCTCATCGGACGGGGTCTCTGTTTATTGGCAGGATATTACCAGGCAAAAGCAAATAGAGATGGAACTAATAAGACAAAAACAGGAACTTAAGCAAAGAGAAGCTGAGTATTTGAACTTTCTGCGCGAAAAGCAGAAACGCCAGGCATTTCTGCTCAAACTCAGTGATTCAATCATGATGCTTGCTGATCCTATCGATATTCATAGTATGGCAGCTCTCGTTCTTGGCAGCGATTTGGCTGTGGACAGAGCTTTCTTTGCTGAAATTGTACTTAAAAATGGAAGCGAATATTATTCTGCAGGGAACATTTACCATGAACCTCAGGTGCCTCTCCCTCCCGGTCTTTACCCGCTGGCCAGTTTGGGAAAACTGGCAGATGAAAATAAATCAGGGCGGACTGTCGTGGTTTGTAATTTGGAAACCGAACCCGGAATCAGTGAGGATGAGCGTCCATTTTTCCGCTCGCATAATATCGGGTCATGGGTCAGTGTACCGCTATTCAGGAACGGAAAGTTTGCGGCTGTCTTTGTAGTGCAGCAGGCCACACCCCGGATGTGGACAGCAGAAGAAATAGAACTTATGGAAGAAACAGCCGGGCGTACTTGGGCAGCGGCTGAACATGCGCGGGCTGAGGTGGGGCTGCAGGAGAGCGAAAGGAAATACCGGGAATTGGTAAAATATGCCCCGGCAGGTATTTGTGAAATAGACTATAGGAATGACCGTTTTTACGTCGTAAATGATGTTATGTGTGAATTGACCGGCTATAGCAGGGATGAATTACTGGAGATGAGCCCCTTTGATATTTTAGATGACCACAGTAAGGTGATTTTTAAGAGCAGGAGAAGTCAATGGTTAAAGGGAAAAGAACTTGACCAAAATGTGGATTATAAGGTTAAAACCAAAGACGGACGGGAAATTTATGCTTCATTAAATGTGAAATCTATTAAAGACGAAAATGGCAAGCTGTTGGGAGCAGCAGTCATTGCCCATGATATAACTGAGCGCAGGAAAATGGAAAAAGCACTGAGCGAGTCCGAAGAAAAATACCGGACCTTGTTCAATTCTATCGCTGAAGGGTTTTGTATTATCGAGGTAATTTTTGATGCTCAAGGCAAGCCCTTTGATGGGCGCTGCCTGGAAGTCAATCCGGGCTTTACAAGCCAAACCGGTTTGTCCAATGTGCCCGGGCAACTCATCAGCGAACTGGTCCCGGAAACGGAAGAGTATTGGTTGGAGCTTTGCGGTAAGGTAGCTGTAAGCGGGCTTCCGGAGAGCATGGAAAACGAATTCAAAGCATTAAACAGGTGGTTCGTAGTTTATGCTTTTAAAATGGGTGGACAGGAGAGCAGAAAGGTAGCCGTAATTTTCTCGGATATTACAGCAAGAAAAAAGAGTGAACAGAAAAATCTGGTGTTAATAGAACAACTGCGCCAAGCCGACCAAAACAAAAATACCTTTCTCAATACACTTTCGCACGAATTGAGAAACCCATTGGCTTCGATAATGATGAGTCTTTCTCTCCTGGACCGTGTTTCTTTAGACGGGGAACAAGCCCAAAGGGCCCTGGAAATTGCCAGGCGCCAAGGAAATCAACTTACTCATTTAGTAGATGATCTCCTGGATATTACCCGCATTGACCAAAATAAGATTACCCTGAAAAAAGAACGCGTTGAACTCAGGAGAATAGTCCAGCAGGCTGTGGCAGATTATCAGGGACAATTTACGGAAAAAGGAATTTCCCTAGAAATTCAATTAACGGCAGACCCAATTTATCTCGAAGCGGATCCCGCCCGGCTGACTCAGATAATTGGCAATCTACTGCATAACGCAGCGAAGTTTACGGTTAAAGGAGACAAAACCTTAGTGACAGTGTCCCAGGATCTAAAGACAAAGGAAGCAGTAATCAGGATAAAGGATTCCGGCATTGGGATTAAACCGGAACTACTGCCGGATTTGTTCCAGCCCTTTATGCAGGTGGACAGTACCCTTGACCGCAGCCGCGGCGGACTTGGTTTAGGCTTGGCTATAGTCAAAGGGATGGTGGAATTGCATGGAGGCAGTGTAGCTGCCAATAGTGAAGGATTAGGCTATGGGACGCAATTTACCGTTCGCCTGCCAATCAAAAGTACAGATGAAAAAGAACAGGGCAGCAATCCCAAAGGATTATTTACCCGGTCATTGAGAATCCTGGTGATTGAAGATATTCCGGATATTGCAGAAATTCTCTGTTCACTGCTGGGTTGTCAGGGTCATGAAGTTATTGCTGCTTTAAACGGACCCGAAGGTATCAGCAAAGCCAAAGAGTTTCAGCCGGAAGTAGTAATATGTGATATTGGGCTCCCGGGGATGAATGGTTATGAAGTTGCCGGAAGCTTGCGCAGCGACAAGGAATTTAAAGATACATTCTTAATTGCGCTTTCCGGTTATGCCCAGCCCGATGATCTTGAACAATCCAGAGCAGCCGGTTTCAATGTCCATCTGGCCAAGCCGGTTGAATTGTCAATTTTGCAGCAAACTTTGAGTAAAATATGAGATTCAACAGGTTTTCTTGCCCTTTGAACTTTTCAAATTTCAAAGAATCTGTCGAATAAACCGGTAATATTATTAAATTATTAAGAAAAGAAGAAGAGGTCCTGCAAATGCTTTCCAGAAACAACTCCTTTGGTAAAAGGATTGCATACTACCGCAAACTAAAAGGTTTAACGCAAAAAGAACTAGCTCTTCGGGCCGGAATTCAGACAGGGTATCTCAGCTGTATTGAAACAGGGAAACAAACTGGAAAAATTTCTATATTGGCAAGAATTGCCTGGGCGTTGGGCATATCGCTGGAGGAATTGATAAGGGATGGAGAGGAATAACATCCCCTTAATCCGGTAATACTATCTCTGCACCTAACAATTACAACTTTTCTTCTTACCCCCTGTCAGAAGTGGCAGGGGTTATATTTCTTTTCCCAAAGTGTTTTCAAACAAAATGGGTTTCAGTAGATATATCCAAAGAAAACATAGAAGATGGAAAAATTCAACTGCAAGAAGGTATCGGTTATCAGATTAGATCGATTGACTCAAAAGTTAAATTATACATGCAAAATGGCCCGGGAGTTTACCTTGTTAATGTTTATCAGACTACTGAGGATTCTGGTGCAGGGCCATATACAAGTGGATTAGGATTTACAATCACAAATACTGATACAAGAGATCATGAATATCTTATTCCTACTCAAAAAATCGAAAGCGATTCTCAAGAAATAGTTTCTCTTGCTTTAAAAATAACTGATGGAAAAAATGATGATTTAAAGAAATCTAAAGCAATTCATGACTGGATTGCTAGAAATATTGCATATGATACTGCAGATAAATACAGTCATTATTGCAGTGCATTAGAAACTTGGCAGTTGCCTTTTTATTTTCAACCTGTAG
>DATMXV010000194.1:0-3602 GCA_035561335.1 Desulfitobacteriaceae bacterium | reverse complement strand
ATGGTAATTTGTTTATTTTATCTTCTTAACGCACCGTTCGTAGTTTGTGCCGACTCTCTTCAAGACCAGTTGAATAAATATCAACAACAAGCCGATCAATTAAATAGTCAGTTAAATAATCAAAAACAACAAGCATCTGCTTTAAAAACTAAAATATTATCTTTACAACAGTCAATTCAAACTCTAAATGAGTCTGTAGCTGGTTTGCAGACTAGTCTGACTGAACAGAATAAACAACTTCAAGACCTTGAAAGTAAACAAGCTAAACTTGAAATACAACGCCAACAACAGGTAACAGAGTTAGGAAGCTTTTTGCGTAATTATTATGAAAATGGCGGTGCCATATCTTACTTGGAAGTATTACTTAAATCTACTAGTTGGACAAACTTTCTGGACCGTTGGGAAAATGTCCGGGCTATTGTTAATGCCTATGACCAATTGCAAAAAGATATCCTGGCTACAAGCCAAAATATTTCTGATCAGCAAATATTGATAAAGCAAAAAACGGCTTCTATTCAATCAATGATTCAAGGGAAAGAAAAAATGCAACAATCGCAGCAGCAAGTTTTAGCATACCAACAAGATGCTATGACTCAATTGAGTGTCCAAGAGAAAACAACTTTGGCTGCAGCAATAACCGCCCGGTCACATGTCAGTGCTGTAGAAGAATTAATTAAGGAACAGGCTTTAGAAGCGGCTTTGGCGGCTGAGGGGAGAAAAGCAGGGATTAACCCGAGTTCTGCTGATTCCAAGGGCGGTATTTCCGGAACTGTAACTATTCCCTCTGGTGTTGAACCCGTTTTGGCTTATGCAGAACAATTTTTAGGGACTCCCTATGTTTGGGGCGGTACTTCTGCTCCTCCTGGTTTTGACTGTTCCGGATATGTTCAGCATGTCTTTAAACATTTTGGGATTCAATTAAATCGTATAGCTGCAGATCAGTATAAGGAAGGGATACCCATTTCAAAATCGGGACTTAAACCAGGCGATTTGGTATTCTTTACTACCTATGAACCTGGGGCATCCCATGTTGGTATATATCTCGGAAATAATATAATGATTGATGCCGGGGCTCATGGAGTAGCCTATAATAATATCACAAATTCCTATTGGACTCCCCGTTATCTTGGCGCCAGGCGTATAATAACTAACTAGAGAAAAACCAGGAGAACTCTTGATTTGACTTTCCTGAACCTTTTCGGCATCTGCGATATTATTTATTTTTCTGGATATGCTGCATTTTTATTGCCTCTTTCTTAAAGTGAAGACTACATAAATTGCTTCAATATCTTGTGTGCTTTCCAAAACCCATTTCGTTTGTGCTAAAATTCTCTTCAACCCGGTCAAACCGAGAAAATTCATATTTATCCCGAGTAATTCTGCCCCGGCAAGGAATCCGGGATTGACATTCTCTTTGGTAAAAACCAATGAACCGGTGATTTTCATGTCAATTGGAGAGTTTAGATAGAGCTGATTAAGATTATCAATAATCTCAGCGTCTGAGCCGTACTCAAATAGTCCGCCCTCGGACGAACAGATTTGGATCCATTCCGATCTTTCCTGCATTAGCATTGCCAGTTTTTCAGAGTTGCTCCAGTCATAAGGAATAATTCTTACAGAGATGTCTAATCTCCCGAAACGTTGGCCGGGCGACTTTAAAACATTAATGCAGCGTTCGGCAAAATTGGGGCCAAAGGAATCCAGATCAAGGATATTTATTTCTATCTTTCTTCCCTTTAACAGTTCAGAGTCTTCCTCCTGGATGAGGATGAGCGTATTAATGTTGTCGGCTGCAGTACCGCCGGCGATATTAATAAAGCAGAGATTTTTTTCCGGTGAAACCTTAAGAGTTTGCATCAAAATTTCTGCTTGCAGCCGGCAAATTTCTTTGAGCCTGAATCTAATTGCCATAGAAGTATATTGTTTGGAGACAAGTTTATCCCATAACCTTATCTTTCTTCCCTTGAGAAGGGCCGGACCAAGCTTATATAGAAATGTACACATTCCGCTCATATAGGTATTTTCCAAATTAAACATTTTTCTAATGAATCCCTTTAAAAAGCCTGGCATTTTCTTGCTGGAATCAGCTTTGGCAGCAGCTTCAGCACATTTCAAGCGAAAAGTAGTTTCATCTATACTTGATATAAAATAAGGATGTGTAATATCAAGTATTGGCAGTTTAATATTATTATCTGTTAAAGCACAGGGAATCCTGGAATCAAGACTACTATTATTACGCATATGATAACCCCTTTCCTCAAAAAATAGATTAAACCATTTTTTCTTAAAGGCTTTTTTCTCTTTATACAAAATACAAAGAAAAACCCCCTGTGTAAACAAGGGGGTTTATTAGCTACAGTACTTACAGTACTTACAGGTGCTTTTATGAATCGCCGAAAGCCTTGTAGCAGCGGGTTTTTAACAATGTTTTAAGATGCTGTGGTCATCACTTTTACGGAGAAAGTCATCATTTTTATGGGGTATGGTCATCATTTTTGCAGGGTGTGTTTTTTGTCTATAGGTTTATTTCTATGCCTTTAATTTTTCTCCCGTCTTTGTATTCCATATAGCCTTTTATATATTTTTTTTCTTCCAGTATTCTAAAAGGCTTTTGGCATGTTCTCTTATTCTAGCGGTTTTCTGTTTGGCAGGTTCCTTTAGATCCAGTCCTTTATAAATACTTCCATAAAGTATTTTGTTGCTGGTTAATTGGTTTGTGCCTCTCATCCCTTCAATTCGCCTTAATAAATACTCCCGCAAAACTATTAATTCAGCGGTGGTGTTTTGCGTTTCTCTTGTCCGTAAAAGCTTTATTGGTATAGTTAAAACTTGTTTTACTTCCTGCGAATATTTATAAAGAATTGGTTTAGTGTTAAACTGATATGCTTCTTTTGGCTCTTTGCCGCCGGGTATAGCTACAGTTATCTTTTGAGCTGATAAAAGCATATCGTCAATAGACGTTTTCTTGGTGTTTAGCCCTCTGGCCTTGGCCTCCTGGGTAAAATCTATAGTTAACTTTGTTAGCCTGCTTTTCTCGATACTCTTTGTTACCGCACCTATGGCCTGTGGGCTTATTCTTTCAGTGTCGTTTAATCCGTTCATAGCCCTATATACCATTTCAGGAGTAAAGGCTTTATTACCCGCCTCGTATACAGTACATACTCCGTTGTGTACTGCCCTGTCATAAGCAGTAAAAGGCTGTCTGCCTGTAATCGTTAGGTTTTCATCATCATAGTCCAGAGCAGCAAATACGGAAATAGGCTTCTTTTTTGTTCCTCCTACTGTAAGCTCTATTTGTCCCGCTCCTATAAAGTCTTTCGTGATTATATTTGCTAATTTTGTATTACTTATAACGGCTTTTTGGGGCCTGGTGCTTTTAAGGGTGGGTAGGGCCGGCTTTACATGGGGTGAATAAAAAAGATCCCCGAAGATCGACCTTGGTTTATTATTATCATCATAATAGTATAAACTAGTTAATGAAATATAGTCCATTAACGTTTTACCGCTTACCTTATTAAAGTCTTTTAATAATTCAATTGTTTCGCCCAGTATTGTGGTGTTGGTTGTTTCATCTCCTGTAGTCCAAGAATGCAGTTCCAAGG
>DATMXV010000193.1:0-5086 GCA_035561335.1 Desulfitobacteriaceae bacterium | reverse complement strand
GATTATTATCAAGAGCTTTATATCATTTCATTTTCCAGAGATGGTGATAATCTTCCCTTGTGGAAAATGTATTCGGAAAAGAATTTCAAAGGATATTGTCTTGGATTTGATTATGAAGCGATAGATTTTGACGTTGCAGATGCAGACAAAAGTTTTAGTGAAATAAAGGCTATATCACTTTGCCATGGGAATGTAATATACGAACCCAAAAAACAAAAAGAAATTTTAGATGGGTTAGTTAATGGATTTGAGAAGTATTACATGAAGACTGAAAACGAATCTGATTCAGACTTTACGAAAAGCCTTAAGTTATGGTATTGGGATGAAATAATAAAATATTTTACTCTTTTTAAGCATCATAGCTTTCGCTGGGAAGAAGAATATCGGATTGTTTACTATGTAGATGAGATAAAAGAGCCCTATTTGGAAGCTAAACTGAGCTATGACAAGGAAGACGGACAGCTTCCCTTGTCTGAAATCAGAGTTGCGCCAAAAAACAAAAAGCCAAAGGCATATATTAAGTTATTATTTTCTGACCACGCAAACATAGATGAAGTCAGGATTATTCCATCCGAGATACCTTTAAGAGATGATATAAAAAAACTAAATGAAAGGAGATGATGAAGTTGCACAGTTGGTGTTTGGAAGTCTGGGGCGATTACGCCTGCTTTACACGACCGGAAATGAAAGTGGAGCGCGTGAGTTACGATGTGATGACTCCATCCGCCGCCCGGGCAATCTTTGAGGCGATCTTGTGGAAGCCGGCCATCCGCTGGCGCGTCACCAAAATCGAAGTCCTGAATCCGATCAAATGGATTTCGGTTCGCCGCAACGAGGTTGGCAAGAAAGTTACCACGCCCACAGCCAAACAGCTTTCCGGCGCACTCGGCGAGCCGATGGGAATTTTTATCGAGGACGAGCGGCAGCAGCGGGCCGGACTTTTTTTAAGAGATGTCAGATATCGTATCTATGGGTATTTTGACTTCATCCCGCCGGAAAAGAGAAAAGAAAATCGCTCAGTCATGACGGAGTTCTGGGCGGATGAACAGGAGCGGGAAGAAACTTTCCGGCTGGATGAAAATGAGGCAAAATACGCCGCCATGTTTGAACGGCGGGCGAAAAAAGGTCAATGTTTCCACCGGCCTTATCTGGGCTGCCGGGAATTTGCCTGCGACTTCCGCTTAGTCAATCCGGAAAAGGAACCGGCTAAGTTAATTAAAGAAACACGGGATTTAGGTTATATGCTGTACGACATGGATTTTGAACGGGACATCAATGAGCCGGCGCCGCTGTTCTTTAAGGCAAAGCTTGAAAACGGCGCGGTGAATACCGACCGGAGGGAGGTGGAGGTGCGGGGATGATACTGCAAGCGTTAAAAGAGTATTACGACCGGAAAGCGTCTGATCCGGAGAGCGATATTGCGCCGGAGGGATGGGAGAAGAAAGAAATTCCTTTTATTATTGTCTTGGACAGTAACGGTTTCTTAATTCGCATTGAAGATACACGCGAAGGGGAAGGCAAGAAGAAAAGAGCAAAAGCTTTTCTGGTGCCGCAGGCAGTTAAAAAGACATCAGGAATAGCGGCAAATCTCCTTTGGGATGTAGCAGGATATGTCTTCGGAGTTGATACAAAAGGAAATCCGGAACGGGCGCTTAAGCAAAAGGAGGCGTTTATCAACCGGCTGATCAATGAACTTGGTGGTATCCATATAGTACAAACAGTTATAGGCTTTCTTCAGAATGTTTCGGAGGACAGGCTTTCAAAGGAAGACTGCTGGAAGGAAATATGTGAAACTAATCCTAATCTTTCCTTTCGAGTAAACACGGATACAAGTCTCATCTGCCGTCATCCGGAGGTTATCGCTAAGATCGCGGAGTCAGCAAAAGATAGATCAGGTGAGAAGCAGGGGATTTGTTTAGTGACGGGAGAACTCACAACCATAAAAAACCTTCACACATCTATCAAGGGTGTTTATGGTGCTCAAAGCGCTGGGGCCAACATTGTATCTTTTAACTTGGACGCTTTCAGATCCTTTGGCAAAGAGCAGGGTTTTAATTCTCCGGTTGGTATTGAAGCTGAATTTTCTTACACCACCGCCCTCAATACACTTCTTGGTAAAGACTCAGGGCAGCGTATAAGTATCGGCGATGCGTCAACCATTTTTTGGTCGGAGAAGCCATCGGCTTTTGAATCGGACTTTTCCTTTTTTTTTAAAGAACCGGAAAAGGATGATCCCGATGCGGGGACGGAAAAGATTAAAGCGCTGTTTGAGTCAGTAAACCGTGGCTCATACCTGGAGGATGACGGTGATGCGCGATTTTATCTTTTAGGTCTCGCCCCCAATGCGGCGCGAATTGCTGTTCGTTTTTGGCAGGTTGGTACAATCTCAGAATTTGCAGCCAGGATTAAACAATATTTTGATGATTTTGCGATTATAAAGCCGCCGAGGGAGCCGGAGTTTTATTCTATCTGGCGTATCCTGGTGAATATTGCCACTCAGGATAAAAGCGAGAATATCCCGCCTAACCTTGCCGGTGATTTTATGCGTGCCATTTTAAACGGCACACCATACCCTGCCACATTATTGCAGGCTGTGCTCCGGCGTATTCACAGCGATACGGAAAACAGGGTAAAGCCCGTTCGGGCAGCGCTTATTAAAGCTTATTTAAACCGTTACTATCGGTTCTATCCCAATCCGGAACATAAGGAGGTTGCTATGGAATTGGATATTTCTCAGCCATCTATCGGTTATCAGCTCGGAAGATTGTTTGCTTCGCTGGAAAAGATTCAGGAAGAAGCGAACCCGGGGATTAACGCGACAATTCGGGAACGCTTCTATGGGGCGGCATGTGCAACGCCGGTCACGGTCTTTACGAATCTGCTGCGTCTCAAGAACCATCATCTCGCCAAATTCGAAGGCAAGGGCAGAGTTGTCTATTTTGAGCGGTTATTGGGTGAAATCATGGGGAACCTGAACGACTTCCCGGCCCATCTTGATTTACACGAACAAGGCCGTTTCGCTATCGGCTATTATCATCAACGGCAGGCGTTCTTTACGTCAAAGGCAAACGATAGTGAATCTCCGGATGAATCTGTTGTTAAACCTTCCTAATGTCATTATTTGGTCAAAGCCAAATAGTAAACAATACAGGATTATAGAAAGAGCATTAAGAAAGGATGTTTAACTATGAGTAAGAACGATGCGATTCAAAAACGATATGACTTTGCCATTTTTTTCGATGTCAAAGATGGTAATCCTAATGGAGATCCGGACGCGGGAAATTTACCGCGCGTGGATGCGGAAACAGGGCATGGGTTGATTACGGACGTGTGCCTGAAAAGAAAAGTAAGAAATTATGTTGGACTAAAAAATGACGAGCAGCCCCCCTATGGAATCTTCGTAAAAGAAAAAGCGGTCTTGAACAATACGATTGAGCAAGCATATTTAAGTTTGAACATCGATTTAAAAAAAGCTCCTGCTGATCCGGCGGATGGTAATAAGCGCAATAAGGAGGGCCAAGGGCAAGGAAAGGAAATTGATCGCGCTAAAGATTTTATGTGCCAAAATTTTTATGACATTCGAGCTTTCGGCGCAGTCCTGTCAACAGGACCTAATGCCGGACAAGTCCGCGGCCCGGTGCAGTTTACATTTGCCAGGTCAATCGATCCAATTGTTTCTCTTGAACACAGCATTACGCGCATGGCGGTAGCGACTCAGGCCGAAGCGGATAAACAGGGCGGCGATAATCGTACTATGGGAAGGAAGTTTACAGTTCCCTATGGTCTTTACCGCGCTCACGGCTTCGTTTCGGCGCCGTTTGCCGGGCAGACCGGTTTTTCGGAAAACGATCTGGAGCTTCTTTGGGAAGCTCTGGCCAATATGTTTGAACATGATCGCTCCGCAGCCAGAGGGCTAATGGGGACGAGGAAGCTGATTATTTTTGAACACGCGTCCAAGATGGGTAACGCTCCCGTTCAACAGCTTTTTGACGCGGTTACGGTTAACCGCAAAGAACCGGATAAGCCGGCGAGGGACTTCAGCGCTTACGAGATTGTAGTACAGAAAGATAAAATTTCGCAAGGCGTATCCTTGATTGAGAGATGATCGTATGGTCAGCGGTTATCAGGAAGATGATTTCCTCCTTCTTTCCGGCATCCAGCACATGGCCTTCTGTGAACGGCAATGGGCACTGATCCATATTGAACAGGTCTGGGCGGAGAATTCGCGTACGTTGGAAGGAAAATTTCTCCATGAAAAAGCTGACGACCCTTTCAAAAATGAGACGCGCAGTGATCTCCGGATCGTCAGAGCCATGCCGATCGTATCCTATAAGCTCGGCTTACGCGGGGTGGCAGACGTGGTGGAATTTCATAAGGTGGAGAATCCGCCCGAGGGTATCGCCGTCAAGCTGGATAAACGCAAAGGCTGGTGGCAGCCTTTGCCGATTGAATACAAGCGGGGACGGCCCAAACGGGATGACCGTGACGCGGTCCAGTTGTGCGCCCAGGCGATTTGTCTGGAAGAAATGCTGAAAATTTCCATTAAATACGGATTCTTGTTTTATGGACAGACAAAGCACAGGGAACAGATTTCATTTAATCAGATATTGCGAACGCGGGTAGAGGATCTTGCCGGCAAGATGCAAAAAATGTTTGCCGAAGGGATGACCCCCAGGGCGCAAAAGGGCAAGCATTGTTCATTATGTTCACTAACCGAACAATGTCAGCCGAAACTTACCATCCGTCACCGCTCTGTCGAGGCGTACTTGCAGCGGATGCTGGACTGGGAGGAGGTCAAGATTTGAGAAAACTGCTGAACACGCTCTATGTGACCATCCCGGACGCTTACCTGGCCTGCGAAGGGGAGAATATTCTCATTAAGGCGGACGACGAAATCAAGTTCCGCGTTCCTGTGCATAATCTTGAGGGGATCGTCTGTTTTACCTTTACCGGAGCCAGTCCTAAACTGATGCAACTTTGCTGTGAAAGAGGGGTCTCGCTGTCATTTCTCAGCGAATACGGAAAATTTCAAGCCCGTGTGTCCGGTAAGGTCTCCGGCAATATTCTGCTGAGAAAGAATCAGTAC
>DATMXV010000192.1:0-4934 GCA_035561335.1 Desulfitobacteriaceae bacterium | reverse complement strand
TTATTAACCTGATTGTTAATAACCGTTAACTTAAAGATTAACATTTTTTTGGAGTTTAATCCAGGGTAATGTATTAATTTCAAATTAAATTTTCTAATTTACTATTCCGAAAAAATACCCTACTCCGGGAGATTCAAGTGCACGTTCACCATCGCTGCGGAGCTGCTCACTCAACTACGCAGCTAAAGTGCCAAACCTACGGGTTAGCCTGCATGTAAACCAGTGGCACTTCTTAACGCTGCTCCGTTTCGTTCGCTTACGCTCCTCCGCGAAATCGGTTCTCTTAGCACTTGGATCTCCCTCCGTCAATTTACATTATCTAATGGTGCTGTGTCAGCGGCATGGGGGTCTATTCTGAAATCAGAAAAAGGTATAACTATAATTTTAAGCCGGGCGTCAGCCTGGCTTAAAATTATTCAGGGGTCTGCCTTAGTTATTGAATATTAAGTCCGCCGGGTTGATTGACTATTAAAAAAACCCCCAATTGGCGGGGGGAAAACAAAATGACAAAAGGTAAAGCACTCACGCCGAATATAACCGGCTAATAACTAAAAATATTAAAAACATTAATTAAGATGAGATAAATAAAGTGGTACTCAGGTATTTTTCTCCCCGGTCAGCGAATAGTACGACAACAAAACCCTCTTCAAGATCTTTAATGCATTCCAGGGCTGCCACCATAGCGGCCCCGCTGCTCATACCGACAAAAATACCTTCATTTAATACAATCGCTCTGGCCATGGCAAAAGCGTCCTCGGATTCAATCATAACCCGGCGGTCAATCTTTGTTGGATCATAGATCTCCGGGACTATTGCTTCCTGCATATTTTTAAGGCCTTGAATATAATGGCCCAGGACAGGATGGGCCTCGACTATTTGAATATCAGGATTTTTATTTTTTAATCCCATACCGACTCCCATAATAGTACCGGATGTACCGAGTGCTGAGACATAATGGGTAACTTTCCCCCCGGTAGCATTCCAGATTTCTTCGGCAGTAGTTAAATAATGGGTCAGTTTATTATATTCATTTGAGAACTGATTTGGCATAAAGTATTTATCAGGATATTTTTGGCAAAGCTCATGGGCTTTTCTGATGGCCCCGTCAGTTCCCTGGGAAGGATCAGTCAGGGTTGTCTTTGCTCCGAAAGCTTCAATCATCTTGCGCCGTTCTATAGAAACCGATTCACTCATGACAATTTCCACGGCATATCCTTTGACAGTACCTATCATAGCCAGGCCGATTCCTGTATTGCCGGAGGTGGGCTCGATAATCGTTTTTCCGGGGGTTAAAGCACCGCTTTCTTCTGCTTGTTCGATCATTTTTAAGGCGATGCGGTCCTTGATACTTCCGGTTGGGTTAAATCCTTCTAACTTGGCGTAGAGCCGGACGTTTGGCTTAGGGTTTAATTTATTGATCCTTACTAACGGCGTCTGGCCGATAGTTTCGAGAATATTGTTGTATAAAAGCTTCATCTGCTTCCTCCCTCCAGTATATTATCGATACTATATCATGTTTCAGCGGTGGGGGGCAATGAGAAAGCAAGGACCAATATTTTTGAGAATGAAAAAAATAATTTATTGAACCTCTTCGTTTACGGCATTTTCGCCTTCGGCTTCTTTTTCCTCAACAGTTTCCGCAGCAGCAGGTTCCGGCTCATTTTCAGGCTGGTTTTCAGCCTCTGATTTGAGCAATTGAGAAACTTTTTGATTGATAAGCCCGGCGGCAAATAAGACAAAGGCCATCCCCAGATAAGCGGCAACCGGTTCAAAGATTCCCGGCAGTAATTGGCTGGGAACTAATCCCTTTAAAACATCCGCATAGGCATATCCTTGGGTTACATAGTGTTCAATATTACCTTTGAATAAAATAATGTTATTGACTAAAGCGGCAATGCCAATCAGAAATATTATTCCGGCAACAGTATATAAGATGATTGAACTGACGGGTAACCCGGTTTTCTTGGACTTCCTGGTTTTTTTCATAGTTATACGCCTCTTTCTTTTTTAAATGAAAATATTTATCCAAAGAAAATTACAAGTAATATTATAACCGATTTTCAGAAAGATTTTGAACAATTTATAGAATCAAATGGAATCTTAACCAATTCTTAATAAAGTCCAAGGCTAAATTGTAAAATTTGTTTGTCCGACATTTTATCCGAAATAGCTGGATTTTTTGTGTTAACAGTTTTAGAGGAGTTTTGCCTGGTTGTAAAGAATCATTTAAGAATAGTAACTGAGAACAGGATTTATATTTAATATTGGTGGTATAGACATGATGCTATTCTATAAATGTCTTGTGGACAACTCAAGTGTTCCGATATATTGCTGCGATAAAACCGGAAGATATATCTATGTAAATCAGGCTTTCGCTTCGCCCTTCAAAAAGCAGCCTGAAGATATTATTGGGAAAAGGGTATGGGATATTTTTTCGGCAGAGGAAGGCAATATAAGGTTTGGAACAATCAAAGACGTATTTGAAACGGGAAAAACAAAAGATATGGAGGTTAAGTATCAGGACGGAACCTCTTTAATTTATTTCGTTACAACGGTAAAACCCCTCAAAGATGCTGTAGGCAATGTAAAGCTGGTTTTGTGCACTTCCAAAGACATTACAGCATGGAAACTGGCTGAAAAGGCCTTGCGGGAAAGTGAAGACAGATTAAAGACCATCATAAATAATACTCCCCATGTCGCTATTCAAAGTTATGATGAGAAAGGGATGATAAAGTTTATTAATCGAACTTCGGAACTTATCTTTGGCTGGGTAAATGAGGAGGTTGCAGGAAAAACTTTAGACAAACTGGACCACGATAAACATGTAGCAAATAAGTTATTGGAACTCCTGGAAATAGCTGATCAAACCGGAAAACCGGTTGAAGCAAGGGAATGGACTTTTAATGACCGAAATAATATGGAAAGAAGTATTTTATCAACGATATTTCCGCTGAATATAGCAAATAAAAAGAAAGAATTCATTTGCCTGAATATAGATATAAGCGAAAAAAAACGTTTGGAAAAAGAAATGCAGCGCCTGGAACAATTAAATTTAATAGGACAAATAGCTGCCGGGATAGGCCATGAGGTCAGAAATCCCATGACCACAGTCCGCGGATTACTGCAACTGCTTGGAAACAAAAATAATAACCAGAAAGACAAGGAATTTTTTGATTTAATGATCCAGGAACTCGACAGGGCTAACTTAATAATTACAGAGTTCCTGACAATTGCCAAAAATAAAACAGTTGTCTTGGAGTTAAAAAACCTGAACTCGGTGATTTCTGTGTTGAGGCCCTTGATTGATTCGATTGTTCGTGAATCAGATCAGGATTTAAAACTGGATTTGGGAGAAATACCGGATATACTGATTGACGAGAAAGAGATCCGGCAGCTGATCCTTAATTTAGCGAAAAATGGGATTGAAGCAATGGTGTCGGGAGGCTGCCTGACCATAAAAACTTATCAGCAAAATAATGAGGTGGTTTTGGAAGTACAGGATGAGGGAGTGGGTATCAACTCTGAAATAATTAAGAAAATTGGGGTTCCCTTTTTCACAACCAAAGAAAATGGCACCGGGTTGGGGTTAGCGATGTGTTACAGTATTGCGGCCAGACAAAATGCCAAAATAGCGATCGAATCAACCCAAGGGAAAACTGTTTTCTCCGTTAGTTTTGAAATTCCGTTTTAATGCAGGATTGCCAGTACTTCAGGAATCAATTACAATGGATTAAATAAAGGCTTGGATTAAATGTTTTTACCGGACTATAAAATGATTCGGAAAAATTATTGAGGAGATATTATGTGATTGCCAAATTGACCGCCTGGAACTGCTGGATCAATGAGCATATGTTCCTTGTAGTACTGACTGCCTTGCTTGCCGGTTTCAGTTGGGCGCCCGGAACATCAGACTTGTTTAGTATTTTAGCTGTTATCCTCTTTGCTTATATGACATTTATAACTGCGCTTGGCACCAGCCTGAAGGATTTTATCCATGTCTTCAAAAAACCGCTTATCCCTCTCTGGTCATTGCTGCTTATTCATATTGCCGCCCCTGGTATTGCCTGGTTGATCGGGATAATGTTTTATCCTGAAGATATGGCGATCCGGATAGGCTTATTATTATTGGCATCCGTTCCGGTTGGGGTTACTTCCATCATGTGGACCGCGATTGTTGAGGGGGATGTTCCCCTGACCCTGATGGTAGTAACTTTGGATACTTTTGTAGCGCCGTTATGGCTGCCGGCGTTCTTTCAGCTAATTGCCGGCAAGACAGTATATATAGATTTCTGGCATATGGTGTTTCAACTCCTTATGATGGTTACATTACCCAGTTTTGCAGGAATGATCATTCATGATCTTACCGCCGGCAAACCTGCAGATTTTGCCAAATCTGTGGGCGGGCTGACTGCCAAAATTTCCTTGTTTGCTGTAATCTTGATCAATGCAGCCCAAGTTGGACCTTCAATCCATTGGAATCTGGAAATGGGGAAAATGTTGTTTGTTGTGCTCCTGATGGCAGTTTGCGGGTACAGCCTGGGATTTTTAGGGGGCTGGATCCTGCGTAGCCCCCAAAAAGAAACGCTTAAAGCAATAATCTATAATGTCGGGATGCGCAATATCAGTTTTGGTTCGGTTTTGGCTGTTGTTTATTTTTCCCCGGCAATAGCTATTCCCGTTACCCTCGGCATGCTTTTTCAGCAGCCTTTAGCTGCCACAATCTCTTATTTGTTAGCGCGCCGGGAAATGTCAAGCAAAAAAAAATTTTAAAATAAGGCCTCAAACAACAGATTTGCTTTTCACTGCCGGAATCATTTGGTTCCGGCTTTTCAGTTGTGCGCCACGCAGTGGCGCGAGTCAGGGGGTTGAAATCTGCAGCCGGCATACCGAAAAAGAAAAAATTAGAACGGATAGGGGATAATTAAATAAAAAAT
>DATMXV010000191.1:0-5573 GCA_035561335.1 Desulfitobacteriaceae bacterium | reverse complement strand
AATTTACTCCGGTTAAAAAGTTTCAATATTCAGCACCTCCAAAGTTTTTTTTAATGAAAATAATTACTCTCTTTAACTTTAGCCTTTTTCAGTTCAGGAAAGCCCCTGCTTGCTTGCACAAGCATAAGAGGTTTTCACTCTTCCTGGCCGGAAAATAAATTACCGGATTTTAAAACCTGGAGAATTCCAGAATCTGAGCGCAATCGTTTACTAAATCAATTAGATGGACGCAGCCCTGGCCTTTGCCCAAAAGGCCGGCGGTTGCTTTTTTATCAAGGTCATGCAAATTAATTCCCTGCAGGTTTTTAAGCAAGCCGGCTGCTTCCCGGCAAACCTGGTCCGGAGCACGCCGGAGGCTGCCGGCAGCATCTTCAACAGTGGACCCGTTCAGTTTAATATTTAGATTGAGATCATGGAAAGAATCACTCAGATTTCCGGTCAATAAGTATTGATTATCCCCCAAACCAAGAAGGCTTTGGGTTTTGAAGCGGACAAACAAATTGCCGGTCCGTTTACTGTTCCCCACATGGGTATACCAACTCCTGGTTATCCGCTCCGGGTTGCTGTAGTACCTGCAGGATCCTGAATAAAAGTCCGTCCATTTGGTTTCATATTCTTCTGGCGAAGAATAACCGCGTTCTTCCCAGAGAAATGTCTCGGCCTGAATAATTCCCTTGATACTTTCCGAAAATAAAGAACCGGCCAGGGGATCATTCAGAAATGCGCCGGCCTCTTTCAGCTTGGGACCTGAACTGAAGTAAGCTTCGGAACCAAGCAGGGGGATTACCCGGCGGGAATTAAAACTAATTGGTCCGGAAGATCTTTGTTCTTCCCAGATAGCCTCCCTGATAATGAAAGAATTAAGATCGAGCACCAGTTGGGCAGCCGCTTCCCGCTCAGTATCCAGGTAACTGGTTACAACCTGGAGCGTCTGCTCATGAGCGCGGCGGACCTCCGTATACCAGTTGCGCTGAAATAAATTTTTCATTTTATGGGCATCTCTCATTATTCAGACCTCCCTGTTATATTTCAGATCTCCTGCTATATTTCGTACCTGTTATATTTCATACCTGCTAATATTCGTTAAAACACAGAAAAAGCCTTTTTCGGCGAAAAGGCTTCGGCAAATCCAACAAATCTGTTTCTGTTCTTACCAGATACGCATAAAGAAATAAATAATCATCAGGATCTCGGCGCCTAACTTAAAGACTGTGCCGCCAAGGATACCGACAAGAGAGCCAAAACCGACGCGGATAGACTGGTCGGCCCCTTTACCCCGGAGCAATTCGGTTACAGTCGCTCCTAAAAAGGGACCGATAATGATACCCAGCGGCCCCAGGATGAACAAGCCAAGGATTGTCCCGATAATCGCGCCCCAGACTGCCGGCTTGCTGCCGCCGAAGCGGCGGGTACTGACTGCGGAAGCAACAAAATCAATTAAGAAGATTACAATCAATACTAGAGTCTGCAGGATAAAGAAATAGGCGTCCAGAGTTGCGAATTTGGTCATTAAGCCGTAGAGAAGCATACCGCCGTAAATGAGGATAGGGCCGGGTAAAACAGGCAGGATGGTCCCCAGCAGACCGGCAATAAATAAAATGATTGTCAGGATCAAAGCAACTGTCGTCAAATTATCACCTCCTAAACAGCATAACACGCGCCGGCATGTACCGGCAAATCCGGTGGGGGCAAGTGTAAATCATGGTGATTTTTCAAATAATAATCTTAACAGTTATTATGAAAAAGATTCCCGGAGGATTGATATCTCCTAACAAAAATAGGATAATAATATTTGCGCAAATTAAACAACTGGAAAGATAAAAATTCATTTCTCCAGGGTAAAAATAGAACATTTCCGGTTTTCAGAAAGGAGAATGGAAAAATGCCTGCGAAAAGACTGCTTATTATCGGGGGCGGGATCTCGGGTTTGGCTGCCGGCTGTTATGCCCAAATGAATGGTTATGAGACCGAAATTTTTGAGATGCATAATCTGCCGGGAGGCTTGTGTACAGGCTGGAAAAGGCAAGGTTATACCTTTGACGGTTGCATTCACTGGCTTGTGGGTTCCAATCCCCGGAGCCAGTTCCACGATTTTTGGCTGGAAATCGGGGCTTTGCAAGGAAAAACAATCATCAATCATGACGAGTACATCAGGGTTGAAGACAGGGATGGCCGGACCTGCGTCTTATATAGTGATCTGAATAAGCTGGAAGAGCATTTAACTGAATTATCCCCGGCGGATCAACCAATGATCAAGCAGCTGGGCAGGATTATCCGCCGCTTCGCCAGGTTTCCGAACATGATTGATACCCCCCAGGAATTATATGGTTTGCTGGACATGCTCAAGGTCCTGAAAATCTTTCCCTTCCTCAATGACATCATCAGGTATAATAAGATGTCTGTCGCGGAATTTACCGGGCAGTTTCAGGATCCCTTAATCCGGAAGGCCTTGCTTTATGCTATGCCGCCGGGGACCAAAGCGCTTTATCTTTTATTTACCCTGGCTTGGTTCCACAAACGGGATGCCGGCTTTCCCCTGGGAGGTTCCCTGGAATTTTCCGGGTCAATTGCCGCTAAATATCAGGAGCTGGGCGGCCGCCTGCACTGCGGCAAGAAAGTGGCGAAGATTATCGTCAGGGATCATCAAGCCGTCGGACTCAGGCTGGCGGATGGCAGCGAACAGCCGGCTGATTTTATCTTTTCTTCCGTCAACGGTTATACTACCATGTTTACCCTTCTGGACGGGCAATACATTGATGAGGTACTCAAAGGTTATTATGAAGAACTGCCGACAACAACCTCTGTCCAGGTATCTGTAGGAGTGGATTATGATTTAACTGGCGAACCGCCAGCTTTAGTGCAGGTGCTTCCGGCTCCGGTTAACCTGGGGGGCGCTGCAATTGAGGCAGTCTTATTGAAACACTATTGTTACGATCCGGGTCTGGCCCCGGAAGGCAAATCGGTAGTGGTTTCTGTCATTGAAGTACCTTTTAACTTCTGGGAGCAATTAAAAGACGACCCTGAAGCCTACCAGGCTGAAAAACAGCTCCTGGCCGATTTAGTCCTGGAAGTGTTGGCTGCCCGCTATCCCGGCACAAGAGGCCAAGCAGAAGTTATTGACGTAGCTACGCCCCTGACTTATGTCCGGTACACTGACGCCTATAAAGGGGCCTATATGTCCTGGCTCCTGACCCCGCAAGTCAAGTCCCTGAAAATTCCCCGGACCCTGAAGGGGCTGAGCAATCTGTTTATGATCGGACAATGGACCAGTCCTCCCGGCGGTTTACCGACAGCTTTGCTGAGCGCCCGTTGGGCGGTGCAGGTTTTATGCCGGCAGGACCAGCGAAAATTTACAGGGAGTGGTAGAGCTTGAAAAGCTATCGCAAAGAATTATGGTTCAATACCAAAAAGCGCAGGGAATATCTCAATATCACAGGACAAGTCAGGGAATGCCTGCGGGAAAGCGGGATCAGGGAAGGGATCCTGCTTTGTAATGCCATGCATATTACAGCCAGTGTTTTTGTTAATGATGATGAGAGCGGCCTGCATCATGATTTCGAAAAATGGCTGGAAAAACTGGCTCCGGAGAAACCTCACAGCCAATATGATCATAATGGCTATGAAGATAATGCCGACGCCCATTTGAAAAGACAGCTCATGGGCCGGGAAGCAGTAATCGCGGTAACAAATGCTGAGCTGGATTTGGGCCCCTGGGAACAAGTATTTTACGGGGAATATGACGGTATGCGCAGAAAACGGGTTTTAGTGAAAATAATCGGCGAATAAGCCGGGGATTACCGGCGGGATAATGCCGATGCCCATTTGAAAAACAGCGCCTCTCCTGAATGTTCAGAAAATTTAAAATTGACAGTAATTTTAGATAATGCTACCATAGTTTTTGTAGACTGAACATTTAGTATAATTATTTCTGTCAGCATTTTGGCTATATTATCTTAGCGGCCAAAAGCATAGAGGGTAATGAAAGAGGGAGGGTAATTAATGAACGATTTTTACAAAATTATTACGGAAAGGCGCAGTATCCGTAAATTTAAGCCTGACCCAATCCCCAAGGAAGTCCTGGAAAGGATTATCAAACTCGGCATGTGGGCCCCATCGGCCATGAACACCCAGCCCTGGGAGTTTTATGTTTTCAGCGGCGGGGCCCGGGAGCGGATAGGAGCCATCCTTGCCAAATCTTTTGAAAATATTACCCCGCGCCTTAAAGAGCTTTTCCCGGAAAAAATGCAGAAAATTACCGGGAATTTCTTCAAAAACATGGGAGGGGCCCCGTCAATTATCTTGGTACTTTCCAAAAAACTGCCGGTTGAGCAGTATCAGCAGGGGGCGATTCAGAGTTGTGCCGCCGCCATCCAAAACCTTTTGCTGGCAGCCCATCTTGAAGGATTGGGGACCTGCTGGATGACGGGTCCCTTGTGGGTGGAAGAAGAAATCCTGGCTTACCTGGGACGGCAGGATGACAGCCGGATGGTTGCAGCCATTCCGATCGGCTATCCTGATCAAACGCCTCCGGTCCCGCCGCGCAAGCATGAATTAATCCACTGGCTTGAAGAATAGGTTCTATTTGATAGTCTTTAAATTTGATAAACTTGAATTAGCTGCTTATTCAGCCATTTGTCTTAAGGCGGCCAGATCTTTGATATAAAATGATGATTTGTGAAAATCAAGCACTCCTTCATCCCGCATCCGCCCCATTTCCCGGGACATGGAGGGTCTGGACACATTTAAAAAGTCGGCCAGTTCATGGCGCGTCATGGGAAGGATAAACCTGGTATTAAGGGCTTTTTCGGATTGTTCAATCAGAAAAGAACTGATTTTTCCCCGCATGCTTTTCATGGACAGGTATTCTACTTGTTTATTGAGCATCAGCGTTTTGTCGGAGATAAGTTTCAGCATATTCTCAATGATTGTACTGTGCCAGCTGCAGATATTTTCGCATTGTCCTAAGATTTTCCGGCGGGACAAGAACATGGCAAGACAAGGTTTTTGGGCAACAATAGTTGCGGGCCAGACAGATTTATGGGAAAAAACCACAACCTCGCCAAACAAATCACCGGGTTTCAGGATGGCCATGATCGTGCGGTTTCCGGCGGCGTTTTCTTTGCTGACTACGGCCTCCCCGCTGAGCATTATGCCCATGTTCTCGAACTTTTCCCCGGCAGCAGCAAGCAGATCGTCTTTGTTAAATTTACTGATTTTGGGCTTGAGGCAGGCCAGCATGGTTTTCAAATCATCTGCTTTAATATTATTAAATAAGGCGGTCTTTGCCAGAACATCAAGATATTTTTCCAATCTTATATCACCCTTGCAAATGGTTGCTATCGCTAACGATTTCTTGATTTTATTCTATAATATTGAACTTAGGAAGGCAACCGCAAAGGGGTTTCTGAGAAGGAAGAGGTTTTAAATTTTTATATGAGGATAGATTTTTTGAAAGAACTTGGCAAGGAATATTTGAGAAGTGGTTTTCTTGCTACAGTGTTGCAGTCCATTATTAAAACAATGGAACAGCTAAAAACAAATTAACTGGTAAAGAAAAATGTTCTGTCTTTAGA
>DATMXV010000190.1:0-2630 GCA_035561335.1 Desulfitobacteriaceae bacterium | reverse complement strand
ATTTACGGAGTTTGCCCCAAAACACCTCTTAGGAGATTGGGCAGACCATAGTTACACTTACCTGCACCATAGCCAACTTTAAGCAGGTTCATTTTTGGAAAGGAAGCTTGTTTAGCTAAGGTTGAAATTAAAGCAGCGCCGGTCGGAGTGATCAGTTCGCCTGTGACGCCTGATTCATAAAATTCAAAACCTGGTAACAACTCCAGGGTTGCCGGAGCAGGAACCGGTAATATTCCATGGGCACATTTGATAAACCCTTTCGACCAAGGCAAAAGAGAAACAACAATCTCATCGATAGCCAGCTGTTCGAGAGCAAGACACGTTCCCACAATGTCAACAATAGAATCAATGGCGCCTACTTCATGAAAATGGACTTTTTCAATCGTTGTACCGTGTACTTTAGCCTCAGCTTCGGCCAGCGTCCGGAAAACCTGCAAGGATCTTGTTCTGGCCTTTTCAGGTATTTCCCCGCAATCTATCATTTCCTCAATATCTTTAAGATGCCTGTGGTTTTTATCGGTATCTAATATAATTACATTAATATCCGTGGCCCGGATACCCTGAATTTGTGGTGAACTTAATTCCAGTTTAAACTCATTCAGTCCCATTGAATAAAGTTGTTCAGTAATAATAACCGGATCAGCCCCTAATGCTACTAAGGAAGCAAGAGCCATATCCCCGCTGATACCTGCAAAAACATCCCAATATAAAATACGCAATCTCAGATTCCCCTTTCACAAAATAACTTAAATTTACCTGAAAAACCGGATAAATTTATCTGTTGGCCGGGAAACGGCGAATAATAGCTGAAGCCAAACTGGCTGCTCCATAACCATTATCAATATTAACAATTCCCACACCTGAAGCACAACTGTTCAACATACTCAATAAAGGTGCGAGTCCCTGGAAATGAGCGCCATAGCCAACGCTGGTTGGAACAGCAATTACAGGTTGTTCAACCAGACCTCCTACCACACTCGCTAAAGCGCCTTCCATGCCGGCGACAACGATAATAACCTCCGCTTTTTCCAAAAGATGCTGCTTATTTAGTAAACGATGAATCCCTGAGACTCCAACGTCGGGGAGGATTTCAGCTTCATGCCCCAGATAACGGGCTGTCAGCCAGGCTTCCTGGGCTACGGGTAAATCCGAAGTACCGGCAGTAATAATTAAAATCTGTCCTTTTAATGTCGGCTCAGATAAAGGATGAAGTATAAAACAGCGGGCAATTGGATCATAGAGAGAGTCCGGGAAGTGCTTTAAAATTAGTTCGGCCTTTTCGGGATCGAGTCTTGTAGCTAATACATTGGAATTATGTACACTTAAATGCCGGATAATAGTAATTATATGTTCAGTTTCTTTACCTTGGCAGAATATAACTTCCGCTTGACCGGTGCGAACTGTCCGGTGATGATCTAAACAGGCAAATCCGATATTCTCATATGGCAGTATTTTTAGTTGCTGAAATGCTTCATCAATAGTTGTCAAACCTGATACAAGTGCGTTCAGGATATATTTAATGTTATTCTCCATCATTATTCCGTTTTCCCTTCTGAAACTATAATGAGGTACAGTCTAAATTCTGATCAATAAATTTCTCAACCTGGAAGGCTGCCAAAGCACCGTCCCCTACTGCTGTAGCAACTTGACGTAATTGCTTATCGCGAATATCGCCGGCAGCAAAAACACCGGGAACATTAGTTTGTAAAAGGATATCTGTATTCAGATAACCCTGCCCATTGACTGAGAGATCGTTACTGAAAAATTTGGCGTTTGGTTCAGTTCCTATATAAATAAAAACACCGTTTCCTTTAAGATCTTGAATTTCACCGCTAATCAGATTGCGGGCCCGGACCTTTTCAACCTGATCAACCCCTAAGATTTCCTCTATAACACAATTTAATTCAAATTTGATCTTAGGGTTTTCCCGGGCCCTTTCAACAGTAATTTGCGCTGCTCTGAAGCCGGTGCGGCGGTGAATGACCACAACCTCTTCAGCGAATCTTGTCAAGTATAACCCTTCCTCCAAAGCCGCGTCACCACCGCCAACGACAAAAACTTTCTTACCTTTAAAAAAAGCGCCGTCACAGGTTGCACAATAGGAAACGCCGCGGCCATGAAAAAGTTTTTCTCCGGGAACACCTAGGAAACGCGGTTTCGAACCGGTGGCAATAATTAAAGCCTTGCTTTGGTATTCATTGCTGTTTGTGATAACCTTTTTCTTTTGTCCTTGCAGTTCAAGAGATTTTACCTCTTCAAAAACAAATTCCGCGTTAAATCTTAAGGCTTGCTGATAGAAGGCATTCATTAATTCGTAGCCGCCTATTCCTGCAGGAAAACCCGGATAGTTTTCAATTTTTTCCGTTAAAGCTGCTTGTCCGCCAGGCATGGCAGATTCAATGATAATGGTTTTGAGTCCTCCTCTTGCAGAGTAGATTCCGGCCGTAAGACCGGCAGGGCCTGCTCCTATGATAATTACGTCATACATGGACTCATACCACCCCCTCCCTGCGCTTTGTCTCATGTAAGTATAACATATATATATTGAGTAAATAATGTGTGCGTTTTGGGTTATCCTAAATAAATACTGAAGGTACCTGGCAGTGAATTAGGAGAATATAACATAGCGC
>DATMXV010000189.1:0-7179 GCA_035561335.1 Desulfitobacteriaceae bacterium | reverse complement strand
GTATTATTATTAATTCTTTTATTCTTTTTTTCTGCTGTTTAATATAAACAGCATTTTTATTTTTTGTCCCTTTATACTATTTTTATTGACCCTTATTATTACATATGTAATAATAACTACAAACGTAATAATCGATAGAGGTGAGATCATGTCTGAAATACCAAAAATTTCAGAAGCTGAGTGGGAAGTAATGAAAATATTTTGGGCCAAGGCTGTTCCTTGTACGGCCAATGAAATTGTTGAAGCTTTAAGCGGCTGTTCAGATTGGAAGCCGAACACGGTGAAAACGCTGATTACGAGGCTGGTAAAAAAGGGCGCTTTGGGATTTAGAGAGAAGCGCAGAATATATCGGTACTATCCGCTGCTGACCGAAGACCAGTGCGTCAGGTCGGAGACCAAATCCTTTCTGAAACGGGTTTTCAGCGGGGCGCTAAAGCCCATGCTGGTTACCTTCCTTCAGGAAGAAAAGTTTTCGCCGGAAGAAATTGAGGAGCTCAAGCGTATTCTGGAAGAAAAGGAGCGGTGAAAATGGCCCTTGTTATCAGCTTACTTCCTGTATTTAATTGGGTCCTTTGGACCTCCGCCAAAGTGAGTATCTTAATTATCGTTCTGCTACTCGTAAAATTACTGTTTAGCCACAAGCTGGCAGCAACCGTTAATTACCTGTTATGGACCGTTATTATTGTAGGTTTGTTGTTGCCTTGGACACCATCCAGTTCATGGAGCATTGATAATTTTGCCCAATCTTTTAGCCAAAAAGTGACAGCCGGGGGTATGAACTATTCCCTTGATCATCTTTTTCAGCAGGGTGTGGGCGAAATCACAACAGCCGCCTCGGTAACAAATTCTGCCGGTACCGGTAATTATTCTCCTGTTGCCGGCGAATCGCGGCCGCAGGGCGAATCAATCCTGCGGTCCTTTGTCGCTTCCCCTTTTACCCATAAACTCCTGTTGCTGATTTGGCTGTTCGGCATGGCTGCCTTCCTTGTTTCCACAGTGGTTATGAACAAAAGGTTTTCCCGCTCCATTCAGGGCCAAACGTTACATCATTGGTTTGTCTTAGCCGGGTTGGAAGAGGTAATCGAAAAGCTGAACATGAAGAGAGATATTCCCTTAACTTTCACGTCGGCCGTGGGGACCCCTTCTTTATTCGGGTTGTTTAATCCGAGAATATTAATGCCGGAAGCCTTGACTAGCCTTTTTACCCAGGAACAGCTGAAATTTATTTTGGTTCACGAATTATTGCATTATAAGCGCAAAGACATTCTTGTCAACTGGCTGATGCAGGCGTTGTTAATCCTGCACTGGTTTAACCCGTTTATCTGGTATGCCTTCCGTAAATTAAGGGAAGACCAGGAGCAGGCCTGCGATGCTATGACGCTACGCTATTTCGGGCCGGATCATTCCAAGGGATATGCCGGTACCTTAATAAAATTGCTGGAATGCTGTGCCGGACCGCTCAGAATGGCCAACCTTGCGGCTCTTACCGGATCGAGTTCGCTGCTGAAGCGCCGGCTGATGAACATTAGAAATTATCCCAAGAGATCTTTCGCTTTGACGATATTTATCCTAGGAATTGTCATTTCGGCCTCTTTTGTCACGCTGGCCAATGCTGATATGCCCTCCGGAACAGAAAACGACAGTTTGCCGTTGCCGGTGTCGGCAACCCCAATCACCGCAAATCAAATGAGAAACATTCCCTTCCCTTATACAGAACGGTTTGCCAATGGCTTGGAACAATGGGTATTGGAGAAGGGTACAGAGAAGGATGCAACAAGTCCATTTTTACTGAAGGTATTGCTTAACGGCCGGGAGAAAGCCGCATTCCCCGTTAACGCAACCGGTATAAATCAAACAGGTGGGACAATAACGTTAGACGGCAAAGATTACGCCGTTATCAGCATTACCTTAAATAATGATCAGGCCTCCGGTTGGGTAACATTGCAGGCATTATCCGTTTTGCCGTCTTCCATCCAAACGGTAAGTATCAGCGATGATTCACCGGCCGGAGATTTTTGGAGCCCCAAGAGCCAACAGGCGATATTGGACCGGGTGTCGGCATGGTTAAAGGCGTCTAAACCTTATACGGCAGCCATTCCTTATTCGGAATCGGTTGACAATTTTGTCCATCATAATATCGGACCGTCCGCCCTGCATATCACTGGCGCGGATAATATGCAAACCCTGATTTATCCTGCCTGGTACGTCCAAACAGGCGGGCAGGAGGCCGACACCCGTTCCATCGGCAATTACATTCATTATCAGCAGGATGTCGTGATCTTCATCGAAGCGAGAACCAACAATATATCCTATTTGGAGTCTGCTCAACTCTATAACTGGCTGAAAAACGGGGAATGGAAGACAGCGTTCAATCCAAATTCCACCCTCGTTCCGCTTTACCGGACCAACGTGGAGGGCCTGACTTACGGGTCCGCTGCCGGTTCCATGATTTATGGAAATCCCCAGCCGGATTTAGTTGCCGCTGAAGGGCCGGGCGGCACTTTAGGTTATGTAAAATACGAGGACCTTATGGGACCACAGCCCAAAACACCTGAGGAAGCGGTGCAAATGCAAAAAGAAGGCAAATTCAACAACCGGAAAATTCCGTTGTACGCCGCCGACGGCAAAACGGTGGTCGGTTCATTCAAATGATATCCAATTTATAACGATAAAGCCCGATAAAGATACCAAATTCGAAACCACACATCCGTAAACAAAACATGGTGCGCGTAAGCAGCTATAAGCAGAAAGCGCTTATTTACCGACGCATCGACGTAATAAATGAGGAAATTTCAACAAATAAAGACAGTAAAATAAGTTTTCGCTTCATAATGCCTCCCCATTTACCGTAATAAGCAATATGTATCCTGTATAAAAAGCGCCTTTTTCGTTACTGACTCTCTACAATGGGATCTCATATTTTTTTCCGCTCTCATCCCGGTAAAAGGACTTAAACCCTTGTGGCTTAGATTCTTTTGCTTTATTTATGTTACAATGATATCAAAGGGAGATATTCATGAAACAGCAAGAATTCAACGGGCAACGGGCATTATTCCTGTTTCAAGTGCTATATGGTCATGCCAATAATGGTATTCCCCAATTTTTTACTCAGGTTTCCTATTTCGCGGATAGGCTGGACATATGGGCGGCCCTTAAATCTAGAATGAAATATTTTGATGATACCGAAATGCTGGGTCTCATTGAAAAAATGGAAACCGCTTATCTATAAGGTAACGAAACAAAGCGAAAATGCGATACCACTGGACGAACTTGAAAGATTGTACAGAAAAAATCTTTTTACGTTAAGGCGGATAGTGCATTTATCAGAGATAATCTGGCGGAATTTACGGCATCTTTTATTACCTAACTTCTCATTTAAACCCACGAATTAAGAAGAACATAAATCATGAAAGCCTTAAGGTGCTGACTTGGCAACTCAAGGCTTTCTTACTGTATAGAAAGAAAAATTTCCATATAGATATATTAGATTTTAGGTTTGGTTCCTGGTATTAAAAGAAACCGAAATATCTGTTTGCGTATCCTAATCTTGCCGCCGGATTTTTGGCAGAAAAACATAATCTCTGTGGAAATTGACAAACTGGTGTATCAATGCTAATATGAGCCTAACTAATATTAGTTAGGAAAAGGAGGGGATTGTTTGAGTGAATCTACTAAAGAAATAATCAAAAAAACAGCTCTTTCGTTATTTGCCCAAAAAGGCTATTATGGTACAACCATGAACGACATAGCAAAACTGGTTGGGATTAAAACACCTTCGCTTTATTCTCATTTTAGCGGAAAAGAGGAGTTGTTCTTTTCTGTCTACGAAGATTTGGCGAACGAGTATGTCAGCTTAATGGACCGAATAATGAATACCGCTGAAAGCATGGATATTGAAGACAGGCTTTTTTATATTTTTGAACAGTTCATCATTTACTATATCAACAATCTGGAAAGACTATCCTTCTGGAATCAAATTATCCTGTTTACTCCACTGGAATTAAAGGAGCGATTTTTTTCACATATTGCAAATTGTGATACTCGCAGTCAAAAAAAGATGGAAGAAATACTTGCCCAGGAAATAGAACAAGGAAAACTTCGTAATGGCAGCCCGTTAATAATGTCTTGGTCTTTCCGGGCCATGAGAGAAGGGATTATTAATTGGATGATGATGGCTCCGGAATTAAGAAAAGAAGAATTAATTAAAGCCTATTGGACGGATTTGTGGTTAGGATTAAAAAAACGTTGATTTAGCCTCTTACTCGAAAACCGCTAACCGCCAACATTGAGTCAATGAAGATCCTACGGAAGTGGATTAATAACAAATAACTATACGAAGGAGTATCGTGATTGCAAATGAAGTGGTATACATTTCAAGTGATTGTAACCAAAAGGAGATGTAAAAATGGTTCTGTATAAACGAGTAAAATCATATTCGGTTGACGCACTGGAAAATGGACTGCTAGAGGCTAAAGGAACCTTCTCAGACAATGTACACGAAATTAATTTGACTCTGCACGTTAAACTAAACACTGGGGAAATAGTGTCGGCTAAAGCCGAGATGGTAAAAGTACCTCATTTTCTATGTTACGAGGCTCAGGGACAAGATGCCAATTTAATTGGTCTTAGTGCCGGACCAGGGTTGAGGAAAACTCTGCAAACTGCCGTCGGCCATGCTCACGGCTGTATACACATCGCAGATTTGGCCGTAGATATAATGAACACAATTACTTATACCTACTTTGAATTTGAAAAAAGAGGTCTGACTGAAGAGGAAACAGAACGTAAATTCCTGTCATTCCTTGACGGCTCATGTCATCGCTGGACGGTCACGGGCGAACGACACAGAGAAACAGCGCAAGGCGTAACCATTTAGTCTGCACTGCCGATAGTGGAAAATGCAAATAAACAACTCTATATGAATACCTTTATCTGAATTATTATTTAGAACATAAACTTTATTTAAAAAGCATGTGCCCGCGAATACAGTACCGCTTATCGCCGTTGGAATTGCCGTACTCCTGAATAGCGGAAATGCACTGTTGTACGGTAGTCATATTTTGCTGGCCCTGAAAGATGCCTTTATTGGTGCTGGTATTCTTGTCGGTCTGTTTGCCGCCAGTGATACGCGAAGTAACCGGATGCAAACGTTGGTTACCGAGGTGACGACTGCATCGGCCACGCCGAAGGAATCTGAAACGGAATCAGAGACATCGGCGCCGACACAATAATTATCATGAATGAAATGAGAATCCCCTGTAGCTGTGATGATTGCAGGGGATTTTTAATTTTATCATTGATTTAGTCATAAAGGGAAAAGCTAATTATATTAGAGTAGACCCCCATGCCGCTGACGCAGCACCATCAGATGATGAAAAATGATCTATACTGGTAAGAATATTCTTGCGGCTGGCGAAGACTGGTCGGGGTTACTTGGTACTATGAGTCCGAAGAGTAGACTGACCCCAGTATCCTGGTGCACCACAGATTGTTGCTCCTTATTAGGAAGCACGCAGAGTAGATTGCTCTAATGCGGGTTGCTGCACCGGTCGCAATAAATGAGCCGCAGAAAGGGTAATAAACTTGGAAATCATTCATCAACGATGTTGCGGTATGGACATTCATAAGAAGTCGATTACTGCATGTTGTATCACTCTTGATGGCAAAGAAACTCAAACATTTGGCACCATGACAGATGATATTCTTAAGTTGGCAGAATGGATTAAGAGCAAATGCTGTACCCAAGCTGCCATGGAAAGCACTGGCGTGTATTGGAAACCTATCTATAATGTGATGGAATTATAAGAGATTCAAACTTTGGTGGTTAATGCAGCACATATTAAGGCAGTACCCGGGCGGAAAACCGATGTTAAAGATGCAGAATGGATAGCTGATTTATTAAGGCATGGACTCCTAAAAGGCAGCTATATTCCTGACAAAGAACAGCGTGAGTTGCGCGAATTAGTCCGTTATCGCAAGAGTCTTGTTAATGAGCGTTCGCGTGAAGTAAATCGACTTGACAAGGTGCTTCAAGGGGCCAACATTAAACTTTCTTCGGTAGTTACGGATATCATGGGAGTATCCGGAAGAGCCATGCTGGAATCCTTGGTCGATGATGTGGAAGACACCAAAATCTTAGCTGGATTGGCTAAGGGAAGACTTAAAAGTAAGATTGAAGACCTTGAACGAGCCCTTAAAGGAATTATTGGTAATCATCAAAAGTTACTAATATCGACTCAGTTAAACCACATCGATTTTCTGATTAACCAAATAGAAATTCTCAATAAGGAGATTGGTCAACGAATGCTCCCTTTTGAGGAAGACCTGGAGATATTAGATTCGATTCCCGGCATTGCTCGACGGGGTGCCGAAGAAATCCTCGCAGAAATTAACAATGATATGAATCGATCCGTCAGCAACTCACTTATCTTCATGGGCTGGAATGTCTCCGGGTAATCACGAAAGTGCAGGTAAACGAAAGTCGGGAAAGACAAACAAAGGCAACAAAGCTTTACGAACTGCCTTAGTAGAGGCTGCCAATGCAGCATCTCATACGAAAGATACCTATTTATCAGCTAAATATCACCGCCTAGCTGCCCGTCGAGGTAAGAACCGTGCTGCTGTTGCTGCAGGTCATTCCATTTTAGTTTCCATTTACCATTTACTAAAAACACGCCAAATGTATAAAGATTTAGGTGCTAACTACATTGATAGTTCTAAAAAACAAATTGCCATCAGAAGATACCTAAAAACATTAGAAAGTTTGGGGGTAAATATTCAAATAGTGTCCTAATAAACAACAGAGATCTTAAATGATTTTCAACTGCCTTGAAGAAATTTTAGGCTTTAGGATGGCATTTTTTGCCCAGATTAATTTTTTCAGAGTAGAGTAGTCATAGAAAGGAGTGCCCATGAAAAAGGAACAGGTTAAAAAGAATAAAGTGAAGAAACCAACTGTTGCTCCGGGAAACGATGACTTTTTAGAGCAGGATGCCAGTAATCAGGATACCAAAGAAGGTAATTATACAAAAGTTGTGAGATTGTCTTATGATGAGGTAGATCCAAGTTAATTAATGAATCCCTCCTTTCTTACATTGATGGGAGGGATTTTTTGTTTTCTGCCTATATTAATGTTTTTCAAGAGAATCTTAATTAATTCTTCATAACATACTCATAAAA
>DATMXV010000188.1:0-5257 GCA_035561335.1 Desulfitobacteriaceae bacterium | reverse complement strand
GAATGTTATATATGCTGATAAAATATGTGTTTCAAAATTTCCGCTCCTTCAAGGGCAAGACTCAGTTGGACATGGGAGCAGGAGCACAACGAACTTTGGATGAAAATCTCATCCGCGAAAATGGACTGCGTATCCTGCCTTCCGCTGTCATATATGGCGCCAACGCTAGCGGAAAATCCAATATTATTATGTCCTTGGCGCTGATGAGGGAAATCGTCTTACAAGGTTCTCTTGAAGCTTCGTCTCCGGATTTGAACAATCTTGAATTATACCCGTTTGCCTACGGTTCAGAACAAAAACCCATGTTATTTGAAGCGGAGTTTACAAATGAAGGCGCTCATTTTCTGTATTCCTTTGAAGTCATGACCAAATTGTTTGACAAGGGAAAAAGGCAGATTACTTCCGAACAGCTATGGATAAACAGCAGCAAGGGGCTAATTCAAATTTTTGAGCGTGGCTTACAACGCGTTGCTATCAAACGGGATAAAAAAGTACTTTCCCTTATACAGTACAATGAGAAACTTCTGGCAGAATTTGAAAATAAAATCAATAAAAACCTTGACCCGGCCGAACTATTTTTAACAAATGCGTTCAAAACGGTTGTCAGCAACGAAATTGCTGATAAAGTAATTGATTTTTTTAAAAACAAGATGATTGTGGTAAGCGATTTTACTCTTAAGAAGGCGAACCTTACATTTTCGGTATCTGATATGCCGGACAAGGATTTTCTGGTATGGAACAAAACGCTGGACGGCTTTGTCAAAAATGCGGATTTCGGCCCTCAGCGAATCCTGTTCAAATCCCAGAAATCGGAGGATGAGCATTCCGCCGATATGCAGCTTGTTTCTATTTATAAGTCCGGTAAGCGGGATGTAATGGTTTCCGCTGAATTGATGGAATCAAGAGGAACCTTGAAACTTTTGGATTTCGCCATTCCCTTTGAAAACTTGTTCACAAAGGGAGGTACATTCGTACTGGATGAATTTGATGCCGCGATCCATCCCGAATTAATTAAAGGCGTTATTGCTCTTTTTAATGATCAATCAATCAATAAAAAAGGGGCTCAGCTTATCTTTACCACCCATAACCCCATTTATCTGAGCAACAAGATATTCCGGCGTGATCAAATTAAATTCGTTGAAAAAGATAAAGACACCTTTGAAAGCGCCATTTATTCGCTGGCTGATTTCGGGTCCGCCGATGTCCGGAATGATCAGAATTATCTGCTGAATTATTTTAAAGGGAAATACGGCACACTTCCGTATATAGATTTCTCCAAGCTTTTTAACAAAGAAGCAGAGGAGGAAGAATGATGTATCGTAAAACCTACTTTTGCGTCTGTGACGGCCAGCAGGAAGAAATGTATTTAAAGCATGTGGAATTTCTTTTGAAAATATTTCCGGAACGGGTTGTTACCTTCAATACGACACGCGGTTCCGCTGAAAGGCTTAAGAAAAACTACACAGAGTATGATAACGCCGCTCTGTTTGACCATGATTTCAAGAACATTGAATTTCGTCAAAACATCATAATATGTGAACAGCTCCGAAGAAAAAGTCGGAGAGAAAATGGGAAAAATGTTTACCATGCATACAGCAATGTGAACATAGACTTGTGGTTTATTCTTCATAAAGAGGATTTTAACCGACCGGTTGATTCCAATGGCGCTTACGTTGTTGATGTACGCAGAATATATGGGTTGAATCAAGAGGCGGATATTAAAGAAAGGGTTAATCTTGAAAGGATACTAAGGCAGATTACCCTTGAAGATGTAAGACATGCAATCAGGCGGGCAGATCAAATCCGGGCCGGAAAGTTGGAATCTGATTGCTTTATGGTAGATTCCGTCGCCTGCTATGACAATCCGGATTTCTCCATTCACGATTTTCTTAAAATTGTCTTGCAGGATTGCGGGGAATTGTAAAAGCTTAAATGTGAGAAGCCCATAGTTGTTGAAACCGTGGGCTTTTTCCTGTTATAACCGTATTTAAATTTTGTTATGCTAAAGTGATATTCTTCAGGAACTAATGTTATACTTTCTGATACTTCAGAAAAGTCCACCTTTTGGTGAACTTTTAGTTTTCGGTCGGTTTTTGCTTTAACCAGATTGTAAATCTTGTACCCTTATTCAGCACACTCTGGACAAATATTTGGCCGCCGTGGGCCAAAATAAATTCCTTGGCGATTGCCAGGCCCAAACCGGTTCCGCCGCTTTCCCGCTCCCTGGCTTTTGTAACCCGGTAAAAGCGGTCAAAAATATGCTCTAGTTCATTCTCCGGAATCCCCTCACCGGTATCTTCCACAACTATTCTTACCCACTTATCTGCCGGCAGGGATTCCGAAAAAGCCTTCAGACCTTTACCCCTGGTTCTCTGTTTAACAATTTCAGGCATTATTCTGGCAAATAGACCGTCATTTGTTTGTTTGTCCTGCTCGGGGTCCCCAAAGGTCTGGGATTTATTTGCTTTTTTCGCTGGATTTCCTTCCTCTAAAAACACCCGGATTGTTCCCCCTGCCGGGGTATGGAGTAAAGCATTTCCTACTAAGTTAACAAAAACCTGGGTCAGCCGGTCCGGGTCCGCAATTATAGCAGGAGCTTGGCCGCTGATTTCCCCCTTCAGCCCCCGTTCTTCAAATTCATAGGCGAATTGTTCCAATATTTTATTAATCAGTTTTTTCAAATCCACAGTTTGCAAGCGCAAAGGTAATTTACCCGCTTCCGCTAAACTGAGCTGCTGCAGGTCCCGGACCAGCCTGATCAGACGAATAGTTTCATCTTGAATAGGCAGCAGGGTTTCCGGGTTTTGGGGCAAAATTCCTTCTTGGATAGATTCCAGTTTTCCTAAAATTACGGAAAGAGGTGTGCGCAATTCATGGGCAATATCTGCTACCATATTCCTTCTCACCTCTTCATTACGGTTCAACTGCTCTGCCATCCTGTTGAAGGCGCTGCCTAAAGCAGCCATTTCATCCTTACCCGTTATATCCAGGCGCGGGGAAAGGTCGCCTTGGCCCACTGACTTAACGGCAGCAGTCAAGCGCTGGAGGGGGACAGTAAAACGCCTGGTCAAAGAAACACCCAAAAAGATAGCGATCAGCGAGGTTATCACCAGCCCGATTAATAAACCCCGGATGACGGCATCGCTGGCAATTCCTTTTGCCAGAAACCCCTCCCGGAGAAAAAGTTTTTCATCGATCCAGTAATATCCGACTACTTGCCTCTCAACCGTAATCGGGTGCAAATCTTTTACCATATTAATCACGATATTATTCCCGGGATAAGGAACAGGGGCGCCAAAAGTTGAAAATTGATCAAGCCCTTTTCTGTCCCTAAAACCACCCACCAGATTTTTCCGGCTGTCAAAGACGAGAATGCGGTTATTTTCGGGAATTATCGACTGAAAATCAGGGTCAGGATTTTCTGTTATATTATTAATATAATCCTGTACCCCTGCCCAGTCCCGGTATTGCTGATAATAGTAAGTCAGCAGGCGTTCCCACTGTTGGGTATAAGTCTTACTGATATAAGTGGACGAATGACTTACAAGACTGGAAATCGAATATAACGAAATTACTGCAAATAAAATAGACATAAAAAAAATCATACCTATTAAAGCAGTCAGGAACTTTTGTCTTAAAGTCATTTCAACTCACCAAACCGGTAACCTACCCCGAATACTGTCAAAATAAACTTGGGTTCACTTGGATTATCCTCAATTTTTTTGCGCAGATTGGAGATATGGGTGTCAATAGAACGTTCATAATAAAGATATTCCTCGCCCATAGCCTGCTGCAATAATTGTAAGCGGCTGAAAACCACACCCGGACGTGACGCCAGCAAATGTAACATTTTAAATTCTGTGGGAGTTAAAAAAATCTCTTCATCCCTTTTCCAAACCCTGTGACTGGCATTATCAATACATAATTCGCCTCTGTTCAAGGCAGAACTATTCTCCTGTCCTGTCCCGGAAGCCCTTCTGAGAACTGTTTTAATCCTGGCTACTAATTCCCGTAAACTAAAAGGCTTAACTATATAATCATCCGCCCCGAATTCCAAGCCCAGCACGCGGTCTACTTCCTCTGATTTTGCCGTCAACATGATAATCGGTATGGAGCTGGTTTCCCGTAGCCTTTTACATATTTCCAAACCATTTAACCCGGGAAGCATCCAATCCAGAATTACCAGGTCCGGCTTCTCCCGTTCAATTAAGAGCATCCCATCCACACCGTTGAGAGCAGTGAGCACCCGAAATCCTTCTCTTGACAGGTAATCATGTACCAAATTGAGAATTTCCTGTTCATCATCAACCAAAACAATTTTATTGTCCACAGTCAATACCCCGTATTTCTACCTCGCAAACGTTGTCCCGTTTCCGTGAATCAACCTGCTTTAATTATCTGCGAAAAAAGTTACTTTCGCAAGTTATGCCAAGAATTGCAGATATAATAATATTATATCTGTATATTATAGCTGTTTATTCTTAAAACTATTTTGAGAAGTTTATAAGATTTAATGAAGTTTATCCCCTGAAATTATTAAAACCCTCACTCAGGAGATTCTTCTTCACTGTGAGGGTTAATCAGGTATCATCGACAGGAATATCAACAAACTGGTCAACCAGCCAAGGATGAAATTGTTTGCCCCGTTCCTCCAGCAGGATCCTTTTAGCTTCACTGACTAACATTGCTGAACGATAAGGCCGGTCGGAAGTCATGGCATCGAAAGCATCAACTATGGAAATAATCTGGGCAAAAAACGGGATTTTCTCCCCGGGCAATCCCTCCGGATAACCTTTGCCGTCATAACGTTCATGATGGTGACGAATTATCTCGATTACGACATCTTTCCATTGTCTGTCTTCAGGTACCCCATCTTCAATTATATCCGCACCCCAGATGGAATGACACTTAATAACTTCATATTCTTCGTCTGTTAAGGCAGAAGGTTTGAACAGTATAGCATCAGGCACCTTTATTTTCCCGATATCATGCAACAAAGCAGCTTCATTCAATTGTTCGATTTCCTCAGTAGTCAGGTCCAGCTTTTGACCCAGACAAACTGCGTACTCGGCTGCCTTCCCGCAGTGCTGACCGGTTATAGGATCCTTAGAATGAATTTTGTCTAAATACAAGTAACGCTCTGTGTTGCACATCCTATAAGGTTTCCTCCTAACTAAATCTTCACTATACCTTCAGCTTTCTAAATATACATCAAATATCTACTGATATTTTATCTTCGACTATAGTTGGAAAAAAC
>DATMXV010000187.1:0-3759 GCA_035561335.1 Desulfitobacteriaceae bacterium | reverse complement strand
TTTAGAGCCTCTGCCCTGCGATTTTGATACTTTTTTTAAATTTTTATGTATTTTTACCGAAATGTACTTGATTTTTTGCACTGAATTTTATATTATAAATTATGGAATTAGCACTCAACTTAAGCGAGTGCTAACAACAAGCAGTTAATTTTAACACACTATAAAGGGAGGTTCTTTACATGATTAAGCCATTAGGCGACAGAGTCGTAATTGAAGCTTTGGCAAAGGAGGAAATGACCAAGAGTGGTATCGTTCTTCCTGACACAGTCAAGGAAAAGCCGCAAGAAGGTAAGGTTGTGGCTGTAGGTTCAGGTAAAACTCTGGAAAACGGCCAAAAGGTTGCCTTAGACGTTGCAGTTGGCGACAAAATTATCTTCTCCAAATATGCCGGCACTGAAGTCAAGGTTGAGGGCAAAGAATATCTCATCATCAGTGAAAGAGACATCCTGGCTGTTATTGAATAATCAGCTAATTATTATAAAATGAAAGGTAGGTAATACATAAATGGCTAAACAAATTTTGTTTGATGAAGAAGCACGCCGCGCACTCGAGAGAGGCGTAAATGCTCTGGCTAACGCTGTTAAGGTTACTTTAGGACCTAAGGGACGCAATGTAGTGCTTGATAAAAAATTCGGCGCTCCAGCCATCACTAATGACGGCGTGACTATCGCCCGTGACATTGATCTGGAAGATCCGTTTGAGAATATGGGTGCGCAGCTTGTTAAAGAAGTTGCTACCAAAACTAATGATGTAGCCGGTGATGGTACTACTACCGCTACTCTCTTAGCACAGGCTATGATTCGTGAAGGCATGAAGAATGTTGCTGCCGGTGCTAATCCTATGATCCTGAAAAAAGGCATTCAACAGGCTGTGAACGTGCTTGTTGCAGAAATTAAAAAGAGTGCTAAGAAAGTTGAAACTAAAGACGCTATTGCTCAAGTTGCGTCAATTTCAGCTGGCGATGAAGAAATTGGCTCATTGATTGCTGAAGCTATGGAAAAAGTCGGTAAAGACGGTGTTATCACTGTTGAAGAGTCCAAAACCATGGGCACCGACCTTGAAGTTGTTGAAGGCATGCAATTTGATCGTGGTTATATCTCCCCTTATATGATCACCGACCCGGACAAAATGGAAGCTGTCTTAAATGATCCATATGTCCTCATCACTGACCGTAAGATTGGCGCTATTGCCGACCTGCTGCCAGTACTTGAAAAAGTAGTTCAACAAGGCAAAGAATTGCTGATCATTGCCGAAGATGTTGAAGGCGAAGCCCTTGCTACTTTGGTTGTTAACAAACTTCGCGGCACCTTCCGCGCTGTTGCTGTTAAAGCTCCTGGCTTTGGCGACCGCAGAAAGGCTATGCTTGAAGACATCGCCATCGTTACCGGCGGCGCTGTGATTACCGAAGAACTGGGACGTAAGCTTGACAGCGTAACCCTTGAAGATCTTGGTCGCGCCCGTCAGATTCGCGTGTCTAAAGAAGAAACTACCCTTGTTGATGGCAGCGGTCAAGCCGATGAAATCAAAAAGCGTGTTAACCAAATTCGCGCGCAAATCGAAGAAACTACTTCAGATTTCGATAAAGAAAAACTTCAAGAGCGTTTGGCCAAACTGGCTGGCGGCGTAGCTGTTATTCAAGTCGGTGCTGCTACTGAAGTTGAGCTTAAAGAAAAGAAACTCCGCATCGAAGATGCTCTTAATGCAACCCGTGCAGCTGTTGAAGAAGGCATTGTTGCAGGTGGCGGTACTACTTTCATCGACATTCAGGAAAGCTTGAACAGTCTTAAGCTTACTGGCGATGAAAAAACCGGTGTTCAAATCGTTAGACGCGCTATCGAAGAACCGGTACGCCAAATTGCTAACAACGCCGGCTTAGAAGGCTCGGTTGTTGTTGAAAACGTTAAGAAAGCCGGTAAGGGCATAGGCTTCAACGCCCTAACTGAAGAATATGTTGATATGATCGCAGCTGGTATTGTTGACCCGGCCAAAGTTACTCGCTCGGCGCTGCAAAACGCTGCCAGCATCTCGGCTATGGTTCTTACCACTGAAACCCTTATTGCCGATAAGCCTGAGAAAGACGCTGGCGCTCCTGCCGGTATGGGCGGCATGGGCGGCATGGGTGGCATGGGCGGTATGGGCGGCATGATGTAAGTACAGCCCAGAACCCCAGTAGCTACGGGGATCTGAGCAATGCTTAATCGTAAATGCTCACATAGCACCTAAAATTAGAGGTTTCTCATTAGTTCGGCGAACTTTTGAGAAGCCTCTTTTTTCTTTGTCTTGGTAACATGCAAGTAAACTTTTCTTGTAATATCGTCGTCTGAATGGCCGAGACGTTCCATGATTTCTTTTAGTCCTACATCGGCTTCAGCCAATAGGGATGTATGGGTATGCCGGAGGGAGTGCGGTGTCAACTCCTGGTTTAGTTTAGCTATTTTTAAAATCCTGGTCATTCGGTTTTCAATGAATTTAATATAGTTGGGATATCCGTAATTTTATCTGTTTTGACAAAGACAAAATTCTTATCATGCCATTCTTTCCGATGCTGCATTTTTACAACATTCTGTTTGCCCTGGTGCTTCTCTAATTCTTTGGTTACCAACATGTCCACTTCAATGGTGCGTTTAGAACTTGCAGTTTTAGGTGTTTGCAACTTATATCCGGTAATTATATTTTTGGGGTTGTAGTACGTCTTGGTAATGCTTATTTTGTGTTCTTCAAAATTAACGTCCGGCCATTTTAAGGCACACAACTCGCCTACTCTCATGCCAGTATAGGCAAGCGTTACAAAAATGGCGTAGTCGCCTTCTAAGCCCCTGTTTTGGGCTGTTTTAAGAAACCGGGCAAGCTCGTCTTTCTCTAGGTATTTAGGTATTTCTGTTTCCTGTTCTAATTCTTCAACTGTTTTTTGTACCCTGGGCAGTTTGGCGTACTGTAAAGATCCTTTTGGGAATGATATTACTCAGAGGTTGCTAACGGATTGCGAGAGAACGGATTTATTGCAAGCAACCTTGAAACCAGACAACAGATTAGACAAAGACAGTAGATTAATTAAAATCACTACATAAAGAAAGAAGAGTAGGTAAGTGGTAGATTATCTAAGCACGCAAGAAATCGCTAATAAATTGGGTATTACAAGGCGAATGGTTCAAAAGATTATACGTGATGGCAAATACATGCAATTAAGACGGGGCGTGATTACAGAATTCATCATGAAGATCTTGAACAATATTTAGTGAATGTTGAAAAGGGGAGTGGAGCGATGTATTATCCATTAAATCAATATCTTTCTGGAGTTAGCGAAAGGAAGATTACCTTATCTTTAGAAGAAATGGAAAGAATTATTGGGAAAAACTTACTTGTTTCGGCAAAAAAAGTATCTTGCATGGTTTGGGAATGACATTAATGAGAACCTTTATTGCCAATATTGATGCGTGGATTTTTTGGGGTATAATATACGGGTTAATTGCGTACGGTACAGGGATATTAATACAGAGGAAAAAAGCTTCGTGATAGCCGCTCTGCCAGGGGCGGCTTTTTCTATTTATTTTCACTTTGCACCTGCAAACGTCTGTCCCGTAATTAAACAAGCAGATGTTCTGAAGGAATGAGTATGTATCTTCGTGTTTCCAGTATTGAAAAAAATACGAATTTAATAACCGTTAATATGGTAACGGCGATAATTCAAAAAAATTGATATATAAAGGTTAAATTTCCACGGATGATCGAGTTGAGTTTATGGAAAACTAAAAAAAAAGG
>DATMXV010000186.1:0-5234 GCA_035561335.1 Desulfitobacteriaceae bacterium | reverse complement strand
AAAATAAAGAAAAAGTGAGGTGTTAATTAGATTAATGCACGAGAAAATAATTAATAACACTCTAGGAAAGATAACGAAAATGCTTCTTACTCCTGTGAGTCCATTACAATATTTTCTGGATACACCCGGAGTAATGCATGTTCACTGTCTGGATCAGGCTTTACATATACTGGAGTGCGATAGAAAGGAAAAAATTTCTAAATTTTTTACAGAACATCGGATATCCTTGGAAAAAGGCCTGTTCTGGGCTGACCGTGGTTGGCTGAATGTCACTCATTTTTATCAGAAAACCGGAAAACAGGATAACCTTCAATGGCCTGGGGCAGCAAGCATATTCCAGAATTATTTTAATAAAAGCTTCTCTGTTTTTTCCAAAGGAAGCTCTAAAGGAATGTTTTATTTAGGAGCTGCCTTACATCTGGTTCAAGACATGTGTGTACCACACCACTCCTTAGGAGTTTTATTTGATGGCCACAGGGAGTTTGAAACCTGGGCAACCCTTCATTGGCATGAATATAAAAATACCAATGGACTATATTTATCATTTGAACACCCGGTACAATGGATCAACCATAATGCCAATAGTTCCGCCCCTTTATACTCCTTGGTTTCTTTAATAGAAGGATGTTCGGAAGCAAGCTACCAAAAGGCTGCGGAAATACTAATCCCCCTGACAATTGCAACAACTGCTGGATTTTTAGATTTTGCCTATTATCAGTTGCTCTATAAGCAACCTTTTATCGTTAATTGTCACGTACCCATTTGTTAAATAAAGGGGTTTTTGAATCGTGAAATCAATCGATAAGAACCAGCAACAATTATACCGTATGATCAGAGACGAAAAAGAAGTTTGGGTTTTATATCTTGATATTGTTAAATTCCATAAAATAGAATTCCGTTACGGCTACAAGGTATGCCGTCAAATCCTGGCTGAATTAGAAAATGAAATTGATTATACTCTTAAACAGCAACGCAGTCTTTACCTGTTTTCTATGTTCGAAAGCAGAGGCGGGGATGACTTCGTTGTTTATTTTGTCCCAGGAAAAGAATTACATTGGGATATAACCGAAGCTATTCTTCAATGGGTTCTCCCCCTGGAGGAACAATTTAACCGGAGAATCAGAAAACTGGTAAATGAGAAAATCAGCTTGCGTACCGGACTTGCCCGCTGTACTAACGAAAAAGGACGCAGTGCGGATTATTTGCTTTATGCAACTGTGAAAGAGGCCTTCCTCTTAAACAAATCCGAACCTGATCCAGAGTATTTTTCCAGGCGCGAAGAACTTACCAATATCATTAAAGAACCCGGAAGTTACTTGAAAATTGCCTTTCAACCCATTATTACCAGAAACGGAGAAATATATGGTTTTGAAGCTTTATCCCGGATACCGGGAACATCAACCTTTAATAATATAGCCAACCTCTTCCCTTTTGCCGAGAAAATCGGGCAGCTTTATGCAGTGGAAACAATTTGCCGGCGTCAATCTATTCTCTCCTTCCTTTCAATTGCCAAAGACAAAGAAGTACTTTTTCTGAACATTAATCCCCAGGTTTTGGCCGATCCTGAATTCGCTTCCGGCAGTACAAGAAAAATACTTTCCGAACAGGAATTGTCACCCTCTAACGTTGTCCTGGAAATTACTGAACGAAATGCTATAGAAGATTTTGATACTCTGCGGGATGCTTTAGCCTATTACCGTAACCAGGGTTTTATGATTGCCTTAGACGACGTTGGAGCCGGTTATTCCTCCTTGCAGTCAATTGCAGAGCTTCACCCTGACTTTCTGAAAGTAGACCGCTCCCTGATCAATGGGGTTAATTCTGACCCTATAAAATGGGCCTTATTAGAGACGTTTGTTACTTTTTCCAAACGGATAGGCTGCCGCATAATCGCCGAAGGAGTGGAAACAGCGGAAGAAATGCGGACAGTTATCCAATTAGGAGTCGACTATATCCAGGGTTACTTTGTTGCCAGGCCTGATTTCCAGCGGGTAGCTATTAATCCTGCTGTTAATGAAATCCTGGAACCGGAACGTCAGCTTAAATCATTTGATCAAAGCCCAATCCTTCCCTTGCTGGAACCTTTGCCTCTTTTTGAGCCTAGTACTCCTGTAAGTACGGTGGAAAGCTACTTCCGGAACCGCACGCATCAATGGCTTGTGGGAGTAACCGAAAATCAGCAGATTGTTGGTGTAGTGCAAAGGGATAAACTATTTTCAGCCCTGGGAACCCGTTATGGCGTCCCGCTCTATTTAGAACGCACTATTTCTCTTTTAATGGATAAAAATTTTCTCATTATTGAGGACACCACTCCTTTGGAAGTAGTATCCAGAATAGCTATGCAACGCCCCGATACCCAATTGTATGACGGGATCATTATAACTAACCAGCGCAAACCGATTGGGATGGTTTCTGTAGCCAATCTGATGAAAGCAATGGCCGAGAAACAAATCCAAATAGCCAGGGGCGCCAACCCTTTGACAGGATTGCCCGGTAATATCAGAATTGACCAGGAGATTAAACAGCGTCTGGAAAGACGTATGAACTTTAGCATCATCTATGTCGATCTCAATCAATTTAAACATTTTAATGACTTGCACGGTTTTCAACAGGGAGATATTGCTATTAAAATGCTGGCAGAAGTATTGCTTAAAACATCCGGGATCGAGAAGGATGCTTTTGTCGGGCATATTGGCGGCGATGACTTCATTGTGATCCTTTCATCTGCCTACCTTGAGGAACTTGCTCAAGAAATCCTTAACCAATTTGCCCAAGCCTGCAGTCAGTTAACAGGGGCGGAAAACCTAAGTGTTGCTCTTGCCTGCCTGACCATTAATACAATTGATGGGACTTGGACCCCATTAAACATCGCCGAAAAAGCTGCCCAAGTAAAGAAAGAGGTTAAGGGAATCGGAGGTAATGCTTATTTGTTGCGCTAGGAAAGGAGTTTATTTTAATTTCCCGAAATTCTAAGATCTTTAAAAATACTGATACTTTTTTTACCGTACGTTTCAGAAATTTTAATAATAAGTAACTACGTTTAGCAGAATTGGAGGAATTTTTATTAATGAACTGGTTTTCTGAACGAATGATAATCAAACTTAAGAAGCGAACGAGGCTATTCTTCAATTGGTTTTATAATTTAAAAACCTTTTCTAAAATTAATATTTTAGTCTTAATTATGGTCGCCTTTATGCTCGGTTTAAGTTATCTGGGTTATTATTATCATCTCCAGGCGAAGGTTGCCATGAACGATATTTATAAAAATTCTTTAATTTCCGTAAAACTAATTAATGAAGCAAATGCCAATGTTAAGATGTTACGCAGTGTCAATACTCAGTTTTTCTTAACTTCTCTTGATGATAGCAAGAAACAACAGTTGGCAACCGGGATAATAGTTTTAAATGGTTTAATTAATGAGTCCCTGAATAGTTTTACACCTCTTGGTACAGATCGTTTTGAAATAGCAAAACTTAAACAGGTAAGAGATGCCTTAGAGAATTATAATAGCGAGTGGCAAAAGGCAGTTGCTTTACTGGACAGCGGGGACACGCTGGAGGCCTATACATATTTTACTGATAACGTTATCAGGATCTTGGACGAGATAGACGTCTATCTTCCTGAAATTGTCGACTTTAACGCTCAGAAAGCGAAAAGCACCATTGCCCGGGAAAATTTAAATTTTGCCTATGCGGAAAAATTCTTATTCGCTTTACCCGTTATTGCAGCAATATTTGCTGTTGCCCTTGGAGTATTGGTAGCCAGGTCTATATCTAAACCTTTACAAGTAATGCTGGCTAATGTTCAAGAGCTGGCCGCAGGGAATCTTCTGGTGAAAAAGATCCGGAATGACTCCCGGGAAGAAGTGGGACAATTAACGCAGGCTTTTAACCGGATGACTGTTAATCTTTTGGCCCTTGTGCGAAGAGCATCGGAATCTTCCACGGCAGTTGCGGACTCAACCCGGCAACTCCTGACAATTACGGAACAAGGTTCCAATACCTCAGTGCAAATAGCTGCGGCTATGACAGAAGTAGCAGGCGGCACAGAAGCACAAGCTGACTCAGTTAATGAGACAGTGTCCGCAATTGAGCAAATAACAGCTAACATTCAAATGGCAGCTGAAGCCAGCCAAAAAGTAACCACACTTACCAGCCAAACTGCTTTGATTACGGAAAACGGGCAAAGGGCACTTGTTCAGGTAGTCGAACAAATGGATAACATCAGACGAGGTACCCAGGGTGTTAAAGGGTCAATCACCTTGATGGCTGAGGGTTCAGAGCAAATTGCCGATATTGCCGGTTTAATAAAAGGGATTACCCAACAAACTGATCTTCTGGCCTTTAACGCTGAAATTGAAGCAGCCAGGGCAGGTGAACAAGGGCGCGGCTTTTCAGTGGTGGCTGATGAAATACGTAAGTTAGCTGAAAAAGCAAGAGTAGCAACTGAGCAGATCTCAGGGTTGGTAACAATGAACAGAGCCAACATCAAAGAGGTTAATTCTGCTATCAAAGCTGAGGAGATTTTTGTTGAAAATGGAATTATGGTGGTAAATACAGCTAGTCAAGGCTTAAGTGATATTTCTGCGATGGTTAATGAAGTTTCTAAGCAAGTCTCTGAAATATCCGCTTCCATTCAACAAATGGCAGGAGGCAGTCAGCAAATTGTATCCGAGATCCAACACATCGGTAATGTCAGTCAGGCTACAGCAGACCGGGCAGCTAAAGTATCCGCATTTATTAATGAATTTACAAATTCTATTGAGCAAATCAATTTATCTTGCCAAAATCTTATAACTTTAGCCAAAAATTTACAATACGAGATAAGAATTTTTAAAACCTAATATGTAAATTTTACAAATTACCTTACAATAATTTACTTGTTCGCAATTATAATTTTACAGTTTGATGTTAATATAACAGTAAATAATTTTAGGAGGCAATCCTGAGTTAACATTTATTGTTAATAATGGAGCAGGGAATATGCCTGGTATGGAATGGCACAGTACAAATCATACTAATAGTTTAATCCCGCTGTTTACCAAAGGAGATGCAGCCGGATTATTAAGGGATTATGCAGACCAAACTGATCCGGTAAGAGGTTACTATCTTGACAATACTGAAATAGCAAAGCTTATACAAAAAGTAATTCGACATAAAAAAGCTATCTAAACATCAATTAAAGCATTTGCTTCCTGCCATGTCTTTAAGGTCATGGCAGGTTCTGTTTATATA
>DATMXV010000185.1:0-25026 GCA_035561335.1 Desulfitobacteriaceae bacterium | reverse complement strand
ATGAATAAAATACGAAAAAATGAATTAATTAATCTTCCTTTTGATCTTACAGAACGTAAAAAAAATGAGGAGAAGCTGACTTTTCAATTGAACCTGTTGGCCAGTGTTCATGACGCTATTATTGCTGTCGATGAAAATGATAAATATACTTATTGGAACGAGATGGCTGAAAAAATGTTGGGTTTCTCCGCGCAAGAGGTGATTGGGTTCTCACCTGGAGAAGTAGAGACAAGTAAAGGAACTGTCCGGTTTGATGTGGCTGATTTATATAAAACCGGCTCTTACATCGGGGAGTTAAACTGCCGCCGTAAAGACGGGGCGATAATAACTACAGATGCCCATTTAAGGGTTTTGATCAATGAAAAAGGAGAATACAAAGGTTTTATTTGTTCTCTGCGTGATATTACTGAGCGAAAGCAGAGGGAAAAAGAACTAAAGGAGGTCAAGGAAAGTTTAGCAGCTGAGGTGGAGGCTCTTATTAAACTTCATTCTCTTAGCAGCCGCTTCATTTTTAAGGATAATTTGAAGAATACCTATCGGGAAATTCTCGAAGCGGCTATCGTCCTGACTCAGGCCGACAAAGGGTCCATTCGAATATTTAATGAACAGAAAAATTGTCTGGAAATATTGGAGCAGCGCAATTATAATATACCCTTTCTGAATCGCTTTAAATATACCCAAATTGGCGAAAGGGCTTCGGGTAAAGCATTTAAACATAGGCAGAGGATAATAGTTGATGATGTTTCGCAAACTTCTATTTATTTTGAAACCGATCGCCAGGTTATTTTGGCTGAGGGGATTCGGACCCTGCAATCTACGCCTATGATCAGCAGTTCCGGCAATGTAGTGGGAATATTGTCAACCACTTATAGGACCCTGCATCAGTTTGAAGAACGTGAAGTGCGGATGCTTGATTTATTGGCCCGCCAGGCTGCCGATGCCATTGAGCGGATCAGGGCGGAAGAAGCAATCCAGGAAAGCGAGAAGCGCGCTCATACTTTGGTAGAGGAATTACGCAAGATGGATGAAAATAAAAATCAGTTTCTGAGTATGCTTTCTCATGAGCTCAGAAATCCGTTGGCCTCGATTATGATGAGTGTTTCGCTTCTGGACCGGGTAACGCCTGAGGGAGAACAATTCAGGCAGGCTAAAGAAATTATCGAACGGCAGACGACTCAACTCTCTCGTCTCGTGGATGATTTGCTCGACGTTACCCGGATTACCAAGAATAAAATTAACTTAAAAAAAGAGAATATAAATCTGATTGAACTGATATCCGGGGCGCTGGAAGACTACAAGGAACAGCTGGCAAGCAAAGGGGTCCAACTGAAAATTGAATTGCCTCCTGTTCCGTTATATATGGAAGTAGACCCGGCGCGCATGACTCAGGTAATTGGCAACCTGATCAATAATGCCGCGAAATTTACGGCAGTGGGAGATACTGTTGAGGTGAGTGTTTGGAAGGATGAGGACAAGCAGGAGGTAGTTATCTGTGTTAAGGATGACGGGTTGGGGATCAAGCCTGATATATTGCCCGACTTATTCCTTCCTTTTATCCAGGTGGATAGTTCTCTCGACCGCAGCAGCGGCGGACTGGGGTTAGGTCTGGCTATTGTTAAAGGCATGGTGGATTTGCATGGCGGAAGTGTAGCCGCGGCCAGCGAAGGCCTGGGAAAAGGGTCGCAATTTACAATCCGCTTACCTCTGCCCGCAGTACCTAAGAATAACCGGGTAAAGCAACTGCAACCTAACGGGAAACCTTCCCGGACCCTGCGGATCCTGGTGATCGACGATATTCCGGATGTTGCAGAAATCGTTTGTTCCCTGCTTAGGCTCTTGGGACATGAAGCTATTTCCGCAAACAGCGGCAGCGAAGGAATAGTTAAAGCCAAAGCCTTCCATCCGGAGATCCTGTTTTGCGATATTGGGATGCCGGGGATGAATGGCTATGAAGTAGCTGAGAGTTTTCGCCGCGACAAAGAGCTTAAGGATATTTTCCGGGTAGCCTTAACAGGTTATGCTCAGACGGAAGACCTGGAACGGGCAAGGGAAGTCGGTTTTAACCGGCACCTGGCCAAGCCGGTGGATATTGCTATTCTGGAACGGACATTGGCTGAATTTTCATTGTGTGCTGCTAACCTCTGATCCGGCTTGACCAGGTTGTTTCGGCACAGGATATCATTAATTATTTATTGGATCCCAACAACATCATATCCGGCATTTTTCACAGCTTTGATAAGAATATCATCCAATACAGAATCAGACATATCTATCGTCGCCGTTTTTCCCGCCAAATCAACTTTTACGTCCGTTACGCCGGCCAATTTTTCAAGGGCTTTTTTTACTGCCATAGAGCAGTGATTGCAAGACATACCTTCGATCCTTACAATTTTTTTCATTTCAATATCTCCTTATATAATAATTTTGTTAAGTCTTTGTAATGAAAGCAGAGTTATCTCCCTTTTCTTTTTTCTGTCTTGGCTTAAAAAGTCTCAGCCTTAACGCGTTTGAAACCACGGATACAGAACTAAGGCTCATAGCGGCAGCGGCAATCATAGGATTAATACGCCATCCCCATAGTCCATAAAACAAACCCGCCGCCACAGGGATACCAATTATGTTATAAACAAACGCCCAAAATAAGTTCTGCCGGATATTACGTATGGCAGACCGGCTAAGCTGTATTGCGGTTGCCACATCCAATAAATCGCTTTTCATCAGCACAATATCGGCAGCTTCAATTGCAATATCCGTTCCCGCACCTATGGCAATACCGATATCTGCCCGCGCAAGTGCGGGCGCGTCGTTAATACCGTCACCAACCATAGCAACTTTCTTATGGCTTTGTTGCAAAGTTCGGATTTCCTGTTCCTTATCTTGTGGCAGAACTTCGGCAATTACACTCTTCAGGCCGACTTGCTTGCCAATAGCCTCGGCAGTTTTAGCGTTATCGCCGGTAATCATTATTACGTCGATTCCCATAGAAGATAATTCCGCTATAGCCTGCTTGCTGGTTGGTTTAACAACATCCGCAACAGCTATAATCCCTAAAAGCTTTTTCTCCCGCGCAAAATATAACGGTGTTTTTCCAGAAAGAGCAAATGATTCCTCGATTTCTGCAAAACCTCCTGTTTCTACCCCCGCGGCTTTCATCAACTTCCTGTTCCCGGCATAGCAGCGTTTCCTTTCCATTATCCCCGTAACACCCTGCCCCGGTATTAATGAAAAATCCTCAACATCGTTTAGGATTATGCCGTCATTTTCCGCTTTTGCTAATATAGCGTCCGCGAGAGGATGTCCCGACATTTTTTCGAGTGAAGCCGCCACAGCCAGTAATTCGGAGTTATCAACACTATCACTTGTAATATCTGTTACAGCGGGCTTTCCTTCGGTAATCGTACCTGTCTTATCTAATACAACCGTATTAATACTATGAGCGATTTCCAATGCTTCGGCAGATTTTATTAAGATGCCGTTTTCTGCGCCTTTGCCTGTGCCAACCATAATTGCTGTTGGAGTAGCAAGCCCTAAGGCGCAGGGGCAGGAAATTACCAAGACGGCTATGCCTATTGAAAGTGAAAATTCAAAGCTCTGTCCTAAAGCCAGCCATATAATAGTTGCGGCTAGAGCAATGACAATCACCACCGGCACAAAAACGCCGCTAATTTTATCCGCCAGCTTTGCAATCGGTGCTTTTGAGGAAGTCGCTTCATCCACGAGCCTTATAATATGCGCAAGCGTCGTGTTATCCCCAACCGCCGTAGCGCGCATTTTGAAATAACTCGACTTGTTGATTGTACCACCTATAACCCTATCGCCTTCAACTTTGTCGACAGGTAGACTTTCACCGGTTATCGCTGATTCATCCACAGACACAAAAGAATAACCGTCTGAAATGACACCATCCACAGGAATGGTATCGCCGGCTTTGACAATTACAGTATCGCCTGATAATACATCCTCGACCGGAATCGTTTTCTCAACGCCATCGCGTAGCACGGTTGCCATTTTCGGAGCCAGATTAATTAGTTTTGTAATGGCGTCTGATGTCCGGCCTTTGGAGCGTGTTTCTAAATATTTACCTAACGTTATCAGGGTGAGTATGATAGCGGCAGATTCAAAGTATAAATCCATTGAATATTGATGTACTATCTGCATATCGCCATGCCCCAAGCCATATCCGATTTTGTATATGGCCAGAATACCATATACAGTTGCGGCGCTCGAACCAATGGCAATCAAAGAATCCATATTGGGAGCACCCTTGAATAGCGTCTTGTAGCCCATCTGGTAATACTTAAAGTTGACAAACAATACCGGAATCAATAATAAGAATTGGGTAAACGCGAAGATCAGTGCATTCTCCATGCCCGATAAAAAGCCGGGAAGAGGCCAGCTTAACATATCCCCCATCGCAATATAGAATAAAGGAATGGAAAAAATCATTGAGATTATCAGCCTAACCCGCAGTTGCTGCAAGTCTTTCTCTACATTGTCCAGCGGTTTATTATTTTGCCTTTTTGTGGTGCCGGCATTCGGAACAGCTCCATAACCAATCCGCTCTACTGCTTCTACAATTCGTCCGGCATCCACAATGCTTTCATCGTAAATTACGGACATGCTGTTTTTAAGTAAATTTACGCTAACTTCCTTTATACCCTCCAGCTTCGAGACACCTTTTTCCACACGCGCTGAACAGGCCGAGCAGGTCATCCCGGTTAGGTTAAAAGATCCTTTAGTCATATTTTTATTATTTCTCCTTGTCGCCTTGAATAAAATTGATATTTTTAATAGCTCATGGTATCATTGTAGCAGTAATTTCAAATATAGCAAGAATATACTTTATTGTAACATAGTACCTGAAAAGATACTATAGGAAGGATCAAGAATTATGAAATCTGATTGCAGTGGATATAATTGTCCTGTCCATGCCACACTTAAGCTGATTGGGGGAAAATATAAATCTTTAATATTATGGCATTTGGTAAATCAAACTTTGCGGTTTAGCGAACTGCGTAACCTGATACCCCAAGCGACGCCCAAGATGCTCACTCAGCAGCTTAGGGAACTGGAAACGGATGGATTATTGATTCGTACGGTATATCCTATCGTTCCCCCGAAGGTGGAATACTCGCTATCCGGCTTAGGAGGAAGTATTAGGCCTATTCTAGAGGCAATGTATGATTGGGGAACAGAATATTTGAAAGAAAAGGGCTTGGAGGTAAATTGCTCCATGAAACATAAAGCATAAAAACACAGCAAAGCAGATGACAAGAGGCGCAAAGCTGAATTGATAGGTATAGGCAGCGCTGCAAAGCACCGCGAATACTCCCTTACTATCTGCAACCTCCCATTTTGGGGACGGAAAGAATATAAGGAGGCGAATTAAAATGATTAAGGAATTTAAAAGAATCCCAATTAAATGGACTATAGCAGGAGTTGTTATCGCTGTCGTCTTTGGGGTTATAGCCTTAACTAACGCCATAAGTAAAACTTCAAATACTGATCTTACCGAACCAAATCAGAAAGTTAATAATAGTACAGTTGTTGATTACGAAAAGCAATCCGATGCTGCTACTAAATTTGTTAATGACAAAGGTTATGAGGTTGTTATGAATGGCGTCGGATCAGCGTATATTTTACTTCCTAATAGCTTTGAGGAACAAAAGGATGGAGTAAACATTGGCGAGCTTTTGTCAAAATACAATCAACTATCCAAACAGAATGGCCTGGATTTTTCAGGCTATCTTGGTAAGAAGGTTTACTTTTTTGCTATCGGTTTAGAAAAAGACAATAAATTTCTAGATCAACAAATGATACTGATGCTGGATGGTTCCAAAATAGTAGGTTATTGGATGGATAAATATGATGATGGAGATGAAATTAATAGTATTCCTAATTTATTAACCATTAGGTAACTTAATAGTGGTGTTTGTTTTCAATCAAAATGCTATAAGGGCATAATCAATATCTGTTTTTACATCTATATTCCCTACAGAGGTTTTGTCCCTCCTTACGGAAGCAAATTGTGCATCGACAAAGTTGTAACGAATTGTTACGCTAAGTATTGAAGAGCGTGGAATACATCCGGGGAAAAAAGGTCTACTATGCGATCTGGTTTTATATATCCTTCCCAGATTCGCCGCATATTTTTAGAAGTTTCTTGTTTTTGGAGATTAGTTTTAAATTAATAATAATCCGCCCATTAACGTATTGAATAAAGTGGCCTGACCTTTCCCTGGTAACCTCAGTTTTATCCCTCATCAAATCGCCTGTACGAAACACTGAAAACAAAATTCCGATAAGGAACATATTTGTAACCAGGGCTCGTCCTCCGTAAGAGATTAGCGGTAACGAAACTGGAGGAAGGAGCGTTAAGCCTAAGTTGAAAGCAAGATAAACCAGACACTGAATGGTAAATGTTAAGATAATCGCGAGCGCAACTAAAAATCCCAGAACTCCTTTTTGCTTCTTACATAGAAGAATTGCACGCATAATAAATAGTGAGAATATTAAAATTATCCCGATAAGGACAATCCATCCGAGTCTATAAATTAAGTAAGTTAAAACAAAATCGGTATTAAATGCTGGAAAAAACTTTAATGATGAATATTCACCATAACCATTTATCGGCAAGCCCTGACCGATAAACTGCGAATGGGATAAATAGCTATGTATCCTAGTCCCAATATATCCAGCCCCTGTCGGGTCAAGTGATGGATTTAACATTACTTGTATGCTCTTGGCGATGTCTCCTTCGCCCATCTTCAAGCTAAACGATGTAAACAAAACGACGGCAGTCGAGATAAACATAATAGGTAATGAGAATAATTTTTTTAAGTTAAACCAGCCCTTTTTGATCGACACCGTCAAAATAATAAAGCAGGAAATACAAATCAGGAAAGACGCAGTAATATAATGCACGAATATTGATAAGGATGTAGGGATCAAAAAAGATATCACACAAAAGATAAGTCCATTATACCCTTTGTTTCTCATACTATAAACAAATCCGGCAAAGGCGGTGGGAAACAGTAAAAGAAGATAAATAGCAGGTAGGGCGCCTCTCTGACCTGTAAACAAATAAGAAGCTAATGTTATTGCACAGAGCGAAAAAAATATAACCTTAGGGTACTTTCCAATGATTGTAAAGTCTAAAAAATATGCGGCAAACATTACAAGGATTCCAATACCTACCCATATAAACTGTTTTTGAAACATCTCTGCCCCGTTATTAAGGTGATTGGGTCCTATCCAAATGTGAATAGCAAGTCCTAAAAGAAGTATAGTGGCCGTCATCAATAGCAGCGCCCACTCCGGCCGGGGTCGATGAGCACGGTCTAGCTGCTCCCCGACAACAATAGGGTCGCCTATCTCGGCAATTGCTTTGTCAATTGCCTCTTCTTCATTAAGTCCATCGCTTATAAATGCGTTCTTCTGATCGGTTATGTGGTTACTAATTTCCTCTAAAACAGAAGATTGGGCACGTTTCCAACGTATCTGTCGGCGTACAGCTTCTAAATATTCAGTAATTTTGTCAGGCTGTTGCAAAATTTGCACCTCCTAACACATCATTTACCGCAGAGGTATATACTTTCCATTCTTCTTTTCTCTCTTTTAAATACTTACGACCGGCTTTTGTTATACTATAGTATTTTCTTACCCTCGCATTATCAGCGTTCTCTTCATAAGAAGTAAGCATATTCTTCTGCTCTAAGGTGTGGAGGAGGGGATACAATGTACCTGCTTTTAACTCAAAAATATTGTTTGATTTTTTTCTGAGTTCTTCAATTATCTGATAGCCGTACATATTCTTTTCTTCAAGTAGCTTTAAGATAAGCATGGTGGTACTGCCTGTTAAAAGGCTTTTAGCGATAGCCATAATCAAGCCTCCATATATAGATTATCTATATAGCCATCATATATAGATAATCTATATATGTCAATACAAAAAACGTAAATTCCCTTAATCGTCCAAAAGAGACAAAGTTAGTACTTAATACCACTCAATTAAATTGAAAGAGAGATACTTTTAAGTATATAGAAACTGAGGGGGTTCCAATCGTGCTAAGAGTGATATCGATTTTAATAATATTCTCGTTATTTTTTGTTTCTGCTTGTAATCGTAATCCTGATTTGAGTATTGCTGATACATTGGGGAGATCTGAAAAGCAGTTACAAAAAATAGAAGGCGTAAAGACCACAGCAGCAGCGTTTGATGGAAAAAGGAACATCAAGTTTCGACTTATGCTGGAAGGACGACCTTCTAAAGTTGAGGCGGAAAAGTTATTTAATAAAACACTAAACATAATAGCCGAAAATTCTAACCGCAAAGATCTCTGGGATAATTATGATGCTAACTTTGACATAAAAAGTTATGAATATGGGGTTATATACGAAGCTGCTAAACCAGCTGCTGAGAGTTTGAAGATAACAGAACCAGTCCCAGGACGTAAAGAAAATTAATTCGTTCAAAATCAAACACAACTACTTTGTTGGAACCAATAATATACTCTTGAATTCAATTTAAGCAGGAAGTAAAATAGCGGAGAAGGGAGTGAAAATCCTGTTGAGTGGAAGCAGGTCATTAAATCTGATTGCCGTGAACAAGTCCTTTGGGACTAAGCGTATAATTGAAAATCTGGACCTTTCTATCCCGGAAGGGGAGGTTTTCGGTTTTCTGGGACCTAATGGCGCCGGAAAAACCACGACGATGCGGATGATCATGGATATTATCAGGCCGGATAGCGGGCAGATTACCTGGCAGGATAAAACCGTTAGTTTGGCAACAGTGCGCTCCTTCGGTTATCTCCCGGAGGAACGAGGTTTATATCCGAGAATGATCGTGGCTGATCAGCTGAAATTTTTTGCCCGTCTCCGGGGACTATCAAAAGCAGAGGCGGAAAAACGAATTGCCTATTGGTCGGACCGATTTCAGATAGGGGAACTTGTCAAGAAAAAGGCCAATGAACTTTCCAAGGGTAACCAGCAAAAGATTCAGTTTATTCTGGCGATCTTACATCAACCCGACCTTTTGCTTTTAGATGAACCCTTTTCCGGGCTTGACCCGGTGAATGTGGAATTGCTGAAAACGGCTTTTCGCGATCTTGCTCAAGAAGGGCGGACCATTATTTTTTCCAGCCATCGCATGGAACACATCGAGGAGCTTTGTGACTCGCTCTGTATTATTAAAACCGGCAAGCTTATCGCTCAAGGTTCGGTAGGAGGTATCAAACGTTTAAGCGGCCGGCAAATTATTCGTTTAAGTATCGTTGGTTCGTTGGATTTTCTCCAGGATTTTTTGGTGGATTTGGAAAAACCGGATTCAAGCGGCAGCAAACGGGAGAATGGCCAAACTCAGGCAGTCCAAGAGGTGGAATTTGATCTTCCCAAGGGTATAGATCCCCAAGCCATTTTACATAGAGCGCTGGAACAAGGACAGGTCAAACGCTTTGAAATTGGCGACCCTTCCTTAAACGAAGTATTTATCACCTTAGTTGGGGGGAATACCTGATGGGACTTTTGGTATTAATTCAGAGGGAATATGCGGAGAGAGTACGTAATAAAACCTTTATTATTGCAACCGTCATTGGCTTATTGGTTATTCTGGGACTTTCCTTTATGCCGGTGATTATGGATAAGATTAAATCAGCCGACAAATCGCAAATTATTGTTCTTGAGCAAACCGGTCAGGTGACAACCTATTTGGACGAACAGCTTCAGGATAAACTTCCGAATGGGGAACGTGAATTTACTTTGCAAACGGTTCTTGCCGACCCCGCTAATTGGGCTGATCAGAAAAAGATTTTACTCGAGCAGCTTGCTGGGGGTAAAACTTCGGCTGTTCTGGAAATCGCCCCGCCGGGCGCGCCCGAGAGCCTGATTTGGCATTCTAATAAAATAAATAGCGGAGGCGCTTCCGCCAAGGTCAATGCTGTTTTACAGCAGATGACGATTCAACAACGTATTAAGAGCAGCGGGTTTTCGCCAACTGAACTGAATGCAATTTTTGCGCCTGTAAATTTTACTATTCAGACGGAAGGACTCAAAGTAAGTACTGCGGAACAGCAATTTCAAAACATGGCGCTTGTTTATTTCCTGCTGTTCATCCTTTATTTCTCCTTAATCGTCTATGGCATGTATGTGGCTAACGGGGTAGTTGAAGAGAAGAGCAGCCGGGTGATGGAAATGATGATCGCCACGGTTAAACCCACGACAATGATGGCCGCCAAGATCATCGGGATCGGCGCAGTCGGGTTAACGCAGTATTTTATTTGGATCGGTGCCGGTCTGGGGCTTATAGCCCTTAAAGGTAAAGGAATCTCCCTGTTTCCCGGGATGACATTCCAACTCGCTACCATTGAACCTTTGTATTTGCTCTATTTCGGGATCTTTTTTATTCTGGGATTCTTACTTTACGCCTCCATGTATGCCGGCATTGGGGCAATGGTCAGCCGGCCTGAGGATACGAACCAGTCGGTAAGCCCGTTGACCTTTTTGCTTGTGGCCGCTTTTATGTTAGCGATGTTTTCGCTGACCAGTCCGGATAATCCTTGGGTAGTAGGACTTTCCTATGTACCGTTTTTTACACCGATGCTCTTATTTGCCCGCATCGTATTGTCTCCTGTCCCGACTTTAGGCGTGTTGTTAGGTATTTTTGATATGGCGCTGACGATCTTGCTGATGGTTTGGCTTGCCGGGAAGATGTATCGAGCGGGTGTACTTATGTATGGGAAAGTGTCTTGGCGGGATATAATTCACCTGGTTAGGAATGTTGATTGAAGTTCTAGTAAGAGATCCTATATCAAACTTTTTCATTGATTTTCTCTTTCAGCCGTCTGTGCGCTTCGTCGAGTGAGATTGTCGGCTCGCCGGCAAGTCTTTGTTGCTCAGCAAACAATAATTTTTCACGTAGGTCAAGCATGGCTTCCCTGCGTTCAAAGAGTTCTATGCTCAAGGCTGCCAGTACATCCTCCGGATTTTCGCAGGTCATTAACTGGGACATTACGCAAACACCGGCTGCCCCGGCTTGCAGGACATCCCGGAGATTGAACTGCGTAATGCCGCCGATGGCAAAGACCGGGATGGAAACAGCGGCACATACTTCCTGCAGGAATTCAAGGCCGCGGGGAGGGACCCCTTGTTTGCAGTCTGTGGGGAAAATGTGCCCGGCAATCAGATAGCCGGCCCCCAGGCCTTCAGCCCTTAGGGCTTCTTCTCTGGAATGGACGGAAACTCCTGTTTGTTGAAAACAACCTAATTCATCCCTGTGCCTTAAAAATATTTCCAGAGGCAGATGAATGCGGGGGACCTTTAATTTCCGGGCAACATCGAAATGTGAATTGATTACCAGAGGGACATTGTACCGGCTGCAAATAGGAAGGCATTCCGCTGCCAGCTCTTCATATTCCGCCGGAGACAAATCTTTCTCCCTTAAAATAATGCTGTGCGGCCGGCAGCGGGCAATCTGTTCCAGGCGTTCGCGGAAATCACCCTGGCAGAGCAATCTGTTGGTCACGGCAATAATCATCGCTGACTCCTTCAAATTCCTTCAAATCACATGCGGATATAATCTGTGTAGACCGGCTGCAGGCCCTGGGAAATGAGCATTTGATGAATAGCATTAACAGCCCGGGGATCGGAGATTTCAAACTGTTCATCCCCCTTGGCTTCCGTCTCATGCCCGCCGACCCCGACCTTTACCCCGGCGGAAATTTTGGTTGCCGCCAGGCCGATAACATTGTCCCGGAAGCGGGCGCTTTCCCGGGTGGAGATTGTGATCCCGGCAAAAGGCATAAACAGGCGGAAGGCGAGCATAACCTGGAGAAGCTGCGGTTCGCGGACATCTTGGGGATTGTTGTCCCGGCGGTTGATATAGGGACGTAATCTGGGGACAGAGAAGGAAATCTCGGCATGAGGATATTTCTGCTGGAGCAGATAGGCGTGGACCCCGGCGGCAAAAGCGTCTTTGCGGAAATCATCCAGGCCCAGCAAGGCCCCGAAGGCTACCCCGCGCATTCCCGCCCTGACTGCCCGTTCCTGGGCGTTAAAGCGGTAAGGGAAGACCCTTTTCGGGCCGCTCAGATGGACTTTCCCATAGGCTTCCAGGTTATAGGTTTCCTGATAAACACTGACAAAATCAGCGCCGCACTGCTGGAGGTACCTGTACTCCTCCGTATTCAGGGGATAAATTTCAATCCCGATCGTGGAGAAATATTTTTTAGCCAGTTCAATCGCTTTACCGATGTAGATGACACTGCTCATATTCCGGGATTCCCCGGTCAGGATCAGGATCTCTTTCAGGCCTGTTCCGGCAATGGTTTTCAGTTCCTCTTCAATTTCATCAACAGATAATTTCCCGCGCTGGATCTTGTTCCGGCAATTGAACCCGCAATAGACACAATTATTCTCGCAATAATTAGCGATGTACAGGGGCGTAAACATGGAAACCGAGTTGCCGAAATGCTTTCTCGTTTCATGTTTGGCCTTTTGGGCCATTGGTTCCAGGTAGGAAAAGGCTGCCGGCGATAAGACGGCGGCAAAATCGGCAATGGTCAGGACTTCCGCGGCCAGGGCGTTTTCCACATCTTTGCCCGTAAAGCGGGTATAATCATATTTTTGGGTCAGAGCCAGGACCTTATTCATCAGGTCGGAATCAATGATCTCCATCTCCGGCAAATGTTTCATAATAGCGGTTTGCTGTTCCTTCATCATTTACCCCTCCAGAAAGCCGGTCAGAGGACTGGAGGCATCGGCCTTGGAATCAAGCACCCGGCCCAGTCCCGCCAGATAAGCGGCCCGGCCTGATTCGATCGCCAGCCTGAAGGCTGTGGCCATCAGGCCCACATCTTTAGCCGTGGCAATCGCAGTGTTGGCCATTACGGCGGCTACCCCCATTTCCATGGCGGCACAAGCCTGGGAAGGCCGGCCGATCCCGGCGTCCACAATTATGGGGAGATCAATCTCATCTACCAGGATCTTGATAAACTCACCGGTCAATAAACCTTTATTGCTGCCGATAGGCGCGCCCAGGGGCATAATAACCGCAGCGCCGGCATTGGCCAGGGACCGGGCGACATTTAAATCCGGGTACATGTAGGGCATTACAACGAAGCCTTCCTTGGCCAGGATTTCCGTGGCCTTGATGGTTTCATAATTGTCCGGGAGCAGGTATTTGAAGTCGGGGATAACCTCAATTTTTACAAAATCACCACAGCCGATTTCCCGGGCCAGCCTGGCAATCCTGACGGCTTCGGCAGCGGTCCTGGCCCCTGAAGTATTGGGGAGCAGGGTAACATTATTGGGAATGTAATCGAGGATATTTTCTTCGCCGTCCACATTGGCCCGGCGCAGGGCCACGGTGGCCATTTCCACCCCGGCATTTTCGATCACCGTTTTGGTCATCTCCAGGGAAAATTTTCCTGAACCTAAAATAAATCGGGAATTAAACTCGTGCCCGCCGATAACTAACGTATCACTCATCTCATCATCATCTCCTATGTTCAACTTTTTCTCTCTGCCTGACTTCTTCTCTGCTATCTGCCTGACTTCTCCTGCCGGCTAAACTTCTGCTATTCCCAACAACAGGCGCAAAACCATATTGGCCTGGTGCCCGGCGCAAATCTGGACCCGGGGGGCCATCAGGCCGCGGCCTCTGCGGGCGGCGTTTTCAAAATCACCGCAGAGGTAGAGGTTTTTCATTTTCCGTTCCGTCCTGATCAGGTTTGAGCTGGCATAGCCGGCCATGCCGGAAGCTGCTACTATTTTCACCCCGGGCAGCTGTTCCAGGACCGTATTTACCAGCATTGCTTTGGCTTCAGGGTTATCAAAGGCCTCACAGACCACATCATAACCGGCAAACAGTTCCGGGACATTGCCTTCTTCCACCCGGACGGTTTTTATTTTTACCGTGATAAAAGGATTGATTTTCCTGATTTGTTCCTGCAGGGCAACTGTCTTGGGCAACCCCAAATCGGCGATATAATAGTTCTGGCGGTTGAGGTTACTGGGCTCAACAAGATCAAAATCCACCAGCAGCAGCCGGCCTACACCGGTACGGGCGAGCATCACGGCAATATTTGACCCCAGGCCGCCCAGACCGGCAATCGCTACTTTAGCGGCTTTTACCCGGGCCTGGACCTGCGGAGTATGGCGGGCGGCCAGCATGCTTTCCAACTCGTTCTCCTCGGGCATGACCCCTTTTTCGATCACAAAGACAAGGTCCTGTTCCACCAGGGCGCAGTTTTCCGCGGTCTGGTAGCCGTTGATGATCACTACATCCTTGGGTTTGGCCAGATATGCGCATAATTCATCTACTGTCCGGCAGTCTGTTTCCATTTCCTTGCCGTTAACTGTAATCCGCACCGCTTAACCTCCGCCTACAAAATTGACTACTTCCAAAGTATCCTCATCCCGCAGGATGACCTCTGCGTAAGCTGCTTTGGGGACAATCTCGCCGTTCAGTTCAACGGCAATTTTGGCAAGATCATATTTGTTTTCCCGGACAAACTGGAGCAGGGGGATCTCCCGGTTTAACTGCAGTATTTGACCATTGAATTTCATTATAAATTCGCCCTCCCTGGTGAGATTTAAAACAAAAAGCATAAAAAGATTTACACCCGCGGTGGTGTACCCCTTTTTATGCTTTTTCAAATTATGTCGGCTTATGCAGTTATTATTGTTTCCAAAAATAAATTATCATAATTTAATCTGGTTTGTCAAGGTGTTTTAGGTATTTGTATTTTGAAAGAACTGGAATCAAGAGCAGGAGAGAGGAGCCATATGAGCGAACAAGTAAGGCAAGGGGCAGATGGGTGATTATTCTTCCAGGGGTTTTACATGTGTAACATTTAGTCAATTGAGAGCACGTGGACGGAAAAGTCATTGTGTAGTATATTTTGCATTAGGAGGATTAGGCGAAAGCATATAGTATAAAAGCGGTTGAAAAGATCTTGAATGAGGTGTGTAATGTTTAAAAAAGTTTTTTTAGGGTTAATTCTTATTGTTGTATTTGCTATTTTAATAGGTTGTTCAGAGGCACAAAGTATAAAGAATGAGGAAAAAAATATAAAAAATGAGGAAAAGATAATTCTAAATCAGACAGCAGAGAAAAAAGTAAATCAGATAAAGAATTCCGCCATACCCGACTTTGAAGAAATATATGAAAGCACAGTTGAAATAGATGTTAAATTTGACCCTGAGACTGTCACTTTTAACTCAAATGGAGGATTTGAATCTACAAAGATCAAAGATAACAAAATGCTGTCTGATATTTTAACGATGATCGGCAACAGTGAACTGATAACCGATGAGTCAAAAATTAATAATATGAGTGGAATGGCAACCAAGAATAATTATTTGATTCTTGTTGCAAGTGACGGGAGCAAAAAGGAAATCAATTTTGCTTTTGATGACCCGGCATTTGCAGTTGGGTATTTGAAAATTGACGACAAAAAGTATGATCCTGGTTTTAGTTTTTTCAGGTACATAAGGGACTTTACAGAATACAGGCAGTATGATCCAAATATCGACAATCAGGTTGAAGAATTGTTCCGGAAATATGGTTGGACTATTGACTATAGAATTAATACAATTGATGAAACACTCCCCTCCGACCTGAAACATGAGGCGGGGGAGTATCCTCTGAAGATATACTGGGCTTATAATAATGAGCTTTCCAAAAGTATCGGGCTGGACTATAGCGACTGCCTGGGGAAGGAAGTGGAGGTTGAGATTTACAGGCTGAGGGAGCCCCTGCCTGAATATATGTTTCCAAGAATGAATGCCCGGGGAATTGTATTGAAATACGATAAAAAAATCGTTGGGGCCTATATTGACGCCGGGAGACATGATTGCTTTGCCTGCGCCCTCGATAGAAAAAGCTTTAAGGATATCACCAATAAGGAATGGGATAACTGGATTTGTGACTATATTGATTATGATAATGACCTGGAAATCAGATTATCCAAGATGACAGCAGAGGACGTCATCAAGCAATATTACGATGCAATTAACAGCCATGATCAAAAAAGGCAGTTTGCTTGTATGACCCGGCGGAATATATGTAATTATCTGGCTCTGAATATGGATAATAATCTGCTATTTAACGAGGGTTTCGATAATGCTTATGTAGATGGTGAACAGAATGTAAAATCGGCAAAACTAATTAGTTTGAAAGAAGCAAGTAGTTTTGACAATCCAAAAGGGTCTGTAGAGTATGCAGCAATAGTAAATTTCAAATTTAAGAAAGAGATAACCACAGATAGTGGGAAGCAAACCCGATTTATTATTCTGAAAAAAGAATCGGATAAAAGCGGTTGGAGGATTTCCAGTGAAGGAACAGGACCTTAACCGGAAATACTTAAGGCTACAGGTTTAATTCTTAAAAATAATTTGAGCCTGAGAACTTGCTTTGAGCTAACGAATATTGGTCTGGGATAAATTTAACCCCCGGTTTGAGGGGGTTTTTTAATTCAGCAAGCTGATTAGATGATTATCAGCCTGCCGATTAAAGGAGGAATTTTTCCAAGCGAAATCAAGTAAATTCTTTCTTTTTTGCCGAAAAGCAGTTTGTTGGGAATAATCTTTTCCCTGAAAAGCAAAAATAATCTGGAAGGAGGTTAAGCAATGAAGAAAATTAACGATAGAATAGTCCTGGGGATTATTAGCGGATTAATCGGGAATTTAAGCAAGCAGCTTGTTGGCAAAACCTTAATCAAATTTTTTAAGTTTAGTAAGAGAGACGGGATCAGAATAGCAGTTGGAATATTTCTTCCCAAAAGGAAGGCCATGAAAAATTCTCTGAAAACCAGAATTATCGGCCTTGTAGCCGATAATTGCATTGGCAGTTTTCTTGGAGTTGTCACTACTTACCTTTTGGGATTAACCGGTAAAGATCACTACAGGATTAAAGGGATAGCGAGCGGTCATTTTTTTTGGGTAACATTATATGGTTTTTTATCCAGGATGGGAGCTACTTCCGCTTACCCTATGAGTGAGAAGGAAAATATAATCGGTTTCATAACCCATACAGTTTATGGCTGGGTTACCAGCGAAACTGCGGTTAGACTTGGCGACCCTTCTCTTTTTAAACCGCACTTAAAGTCCTTAAGCGAACCGGAACCGGAAAAATAAATTCTTTCTTCAATGAAAAGGAAAATCCGGCCTGTCGCCTTAAGCATTTTTTTGGAGACGGTAAAGAGGGCATCTTTGATTAAAAATAATCAAAGCCCTTGAGTAGATCCAACTGATAAATATAATCATGTAGAAACAATTTTTCGGCCCGAAAATTTGTGGATATTACTTTATTTTGAACTTAACCAGGAATATTGTTCCCTCAGGACCTGTTTCGATTTCGATTTTAGCATTATGTCTTAAGGCTATGCTATAACATACCGCCAAGCCTAAACCGGTCCCATTCTCTTTTGTAGTAAAGAACGGAGTGCCTAACTTTTTCAGTACGTCTTCCTTAATTCCGGTGCCATGGTCCTTAACAGCTAAAATTATTTCATTACCTCTAGTAAAAGTTTTTATGATCAGATTACCGCCGGGAGACATTGCTTCCAACCCATTACGTACCAGGTTCAAAATAAGCTGGCGAATTTCCTTTTCATCTAAAAGTAAATTCTCAACCTCCCCATATTCATTTTGTACATACTTATCAGACATCAAAGCGTCTGCTTGAATTAGGGGAAGCAATGATTCAATAATGGTAATGATGTTTTTTTCCTGTAAATCGACCTTCTTATTTTTTGCTAAAGCCAGAAAATCGGTTATTATCGAATTAGCCCTGTCCAATTCTTCTATCATCAGATCAATTTGTGATATGTGTTGAGCAAAAATATCTTTGTTCCTGAAGAGTTGCAAAAAACCACGTACCGCGGTCATCGGATTTCTTACTTCATGACCGATACTGGCTGCGATTTCTCCGACCGTATTTAAACGGTCGAAGCGGGCAATTTCATTAGCAAGCTGTATTTGTTCTGTAATATCCAGGACGACAATTTGCACAACCGGGGCATTACCTTTATAATTCGCAATTGGAATGAGGGTGAAATTATACCACCTTTTGCGGTCATCCTGAATAATCTCCACTTCTTCTCTTATTACTGTCATTGAGAAAATGACATTGTGAATACTTTCTGCAATATAATCAGCGTTTGTCTCAGGAAAAACGTCCCAGCAGGTTTGTCCGACGATTTCTTCTTGTTCTTTGAGGAAATATTCAGTCAATTTATCATTGGCGTACAAGAAAGTCCCATCTGCTTTAACCAAGGCAATGGCGCTGCCGCAATTCTCAATGAGCAACCGGTATTTTTCTTCGCTCTCACGCAAATCGTAGGAAAGTTGCCTGTGCATCATTATTTCGTGCTCCAAACGCCTGTTCATCTCGGTTAGATGTTCTGCCTGCTGTTTCAACTCATTTTTCATTATGAACTGGTTAACAAATACTTCAACCTTGGCACGTAGGAACTGCGGTAGGATCGGTGAGTAAATGTAATCCACAGCTCCCAGAGAATAGCCTTTGTAAGCATATGTTTCGGAGGTAAATATTTCTGATATGAAAATTATCGGTGTGTGCTCGGACCGTAAGCGCTGCCGAATCAACCGGGCCGTTTCGAACCCGTCGATCCCCGGCATATCCACATCTAACAGAATTACGGCAAAATCCTGACGGAGCAGGTAGCGAAGTGCCTCTGTGCCGGAAGCGGCCTTTACCAAATTGATGTCAATTCCATTCAGAGCAGCCTCTATGGCCAGTCTTTTTCCAGGATCATCATCAACTAGTAAAACATTTACTTCTTTAATACATTTCAACTTCTTAATCACCTCAGTGTTGAATACAAAATTTATCCGAAATATCTCTTGCCGGTAAGCACCTATCCAATTTCATCTACCTTCCGGAACAATTTCCCATGGACGTCCATTACCTTGTAACATTTTTCAAGCGGGGTAGACCTTATTGATTCTGCTTTGCCAAGGCCAAGAAAGCCGGAATGGGCAAGACTTTCGTATAAAAGTTGCTGAACCCGCTCCTGAAGTGATTTATTGAAATAAATCATTACGTTTTGACATAAAATCAGATGAAACTCATTGAAAGAAGCTTCCGAGACAAGGTTATGCTGGGCCCAGATTATATTTTTGCGTAATGAATGAGTAATAATGGCCTTGTTTTGATTGGCTGTATAATAATCGGAAAATGAATGTTTACCACCCGACATATGGTAATTTTTTGTATATTCCTGCATTAATTGCAGGGGGATAACCCCTTCCTTTGCTTTCCTCAGCGCCTGTTCACTGATGTCTGTGGCATATATTATTGAACGTTCATAGAGTTCCTCTTCCTTTAATAAAATAGCCATGGAATAAACTTCTTCCCCTGTGGCGCATCCTGCATGCCAAATACGGATAAAAGGCAGACAACGCAGATAGGGCAAGGCCAGATCTCTTAAGGAATGAAAGAAAGCAGGGTTGCGGAACATAGCTGTAACACTGATAACAAGGGAATTCAAAAAACGATACATGCAATTCCGATCATGGAGCACTTTTTCCTGTAAGCTTGAATATGTTTTTAATTTCTCCACCCGCATAAAGCTTAGGATTCTGCGCTTAAGCATTTCATAGTCATAATCTCTGAAATCGTAACCATAGTACCGGTTTATTCCTTCAAGAATTAAATCTATTTCAATTCTTTCCAGTTCCTGGTCATATTTAGTTAGGTTAATTCTCTTTCCGTAAGTTAATAGCATGTACTCTATTACTATCCTTCCTTGTTATTGGATATTACCGGTAAAGCCAAACCCGGAGAAGGGAAAGCAGTTGCTGAATATCTACCGGTTTGGTAATATAATCCGACGCACCCGCTTCAATACATTTTTCGCGGTCTCCTTTCATAGCTTTAGCAGTTAGGGCGATTACCGGCAGGGACTCAAACCTCGGGTTCTGCCGGATGGCCGCCATCGCTTCATAACCGTCCATCTCCGGCATCATAATATCCATCAGAACAATATGAATATCCGGTTCTTTTTCCAGTAATTCCAGCCCTTCCCGGCCATTCTCGGCAGATAAAACTACTAACTGATGGCGCTCAAGCATACTGGTAAGAGCAAAAATATTGCGCACATCATCATCAACTAACAGTACTTTTTTATTGGCAAGTACCTCATCTGTCAGATAAATCCTTTCCAATACCTTTCTTTTGGACTCCGGCAGGTTTGCCGCTACTCTGTGGAGGAACAAGGAAGTTTCATCCAAGAGACGCTCCGGTGTCCAGACCCTCCTCAGGACAGATTCCTTGGCCAATACTTCCAAACGGGTTTTCTCTTCTATACTTAACTCCTGTGCCGGATATACGATTATGGGCATTTCGGATAAAAGCGGATCTTTCTGAATTGCTTCTATTAGCTCATAACCCATCATGTCCGGTAACTTAAGATCCATTACCACACAGTCGAAATGTCTTTCCTCCAGGGTCTTCAGGGCTTCTGTTCCATTGCCTGCGTAGCTGATATGGACATCGCTATTCCCAATCAACTCTTCGATGCCTTGGCGATGTTCGCCGTTATCGTGAATCAACAGGAGTTCCTTTACATGTCGTCCTATATATTCTTTAATCTTATCAAACGCTTGATTAAGGGTTTCCAAATTTACAGGCTTCTCAAGATAGGCCAGGGCTCCTCGCTGCAAGCCGTACTCTCTTTCTTGCTCAACAGAAATGATATGCACTGGAATATGTCTGGTAGCAGGGTCCAGCTTCAGGCGGTCGAGAATTGTCCAGCCGTCAATGTCCGGAAGCTGCAAATCGAGGGTGATCGCTTTAGGTTTAAATTCTTTTATCAACGTATAGGCATTGTAGCCTTCTGATGTAATGATACCTTTAAACCCCTTATCATGGGCAATATCCAAGAGAATTTGGGCAAATGTCAGATCGTCCTCGACGATCAGCACCACATGATCATCAGGTTTGATGTTATAGCGGTCGTCGTTCAGTCCCTTTTCCGGTGTTATATCGGTTCCGGGTTTCCATTCATCGGGACCCGTCAGACTCATGTCTTCCAGCGTACCGGTCATCTCAAAGTTTACGGACGCTTGAGGCGGAAAATTGGTCGGAACGGCAGATGCGATGGGGCTGCCGTTTGCCGGAAACAGTGGTCTGTAGACCAACGGCAGGTATAAACTGAAAGTGCTGCCAGTTCCCGGAGTGCTCTCAAGCTGGATTTCCCCGCCAAGCAGTGTGGCAATTTCCCGGCTGATAGCCAGACCCAAGCCTGTCCCGCCGTATTTACGGCTGGTGCTTCCGTCAGCTTGCTGGAAGGCCTCGAAGATAATCTTTTGCTTGTCAGGAGCAATGCCGATGCCGGTGTCCCTGATGGAAAATACCACAACGGTGTCGGCTTGGTTGAGTATTTTATTGTCCGGACTCCAGTTTCCGCGGGCTTGGTTTATTTCTAAAAGAACCCGGCCTTTTTCGGTAAATTTAAAGGCATTGGAGAGTAGGTTCTTCAATACTTGCTCTAAGCGTTTGGAATCGCTGTATATGTTTGGCGGAAGAAACGGGTCAGTTTCAATGACAAATTCAAGCCCTTTGTTTTGAGCCACATGACGGAAGGTCCGTTCCAAATGTTCGCATAGATCGCTGAGAAGAACCTCTCTGAGGTCGGGTTTCACGACGCCTGATTCAATCTTGGAAAGGTCCAGAATATCATTGATTAACGACAGGAGATCGCTGCCTGAGGCGTGGATAGTGTTGGCGAATTCCACCTGCCTGGGGGTAAGGTTGTCATCAGTGTTTTCCGCCAGTTGCTGGGCCAGGATCAAAAGGCTGTTCAAAGGGGTCCTGAGTTCGTGGGACATATTGGCGAGAAACTCCGATTTGTATTTGGAGGTAAGTGCCAGTTGTTCAGCTTTATCCACGAGAGCTTGTTTGGTTTGTTCCACTTCCCGGTTCTTGCGCTCGACCTCGGTTTTCTGCTGTACCAGCAGGTGCGCTTTTTCTTCTAAATCCTCATTTGTTTGTTGCAGGTTTTCCTGTTGTTTCTGAAGTTCCTCAGTTAAAGTTTGGGATTGTTTGAGTAATTCATCTGTCCGCATGTTCGCCTGGATAGTATTCATCACTATCCCGATACTTTCAGTCAACTGATCAAGGAAAGCAAGGTGAGTCGGAGTAAAACGATTGAAGGAGGCCAGTTCGAAAATAGCCAGGACCTGGTCCTCAAAGAGGATGGGCAAGGCTACGATATTTAAAGGCGTTGCTTCTCCGAGGCCGGAATTAATCTTTACATAGTTATCCGGGACATTGGTCAGGTGGATACGTTGTTTTTCTACAAAACATTGCCCTATCAGGCCTTCTCTGGGTCTAAACTGATTGGAAATGTTTTTGCGTTCCTGGAAACCGTAACTGGCAAAGAGTCTTAAAGTTGTTTCCTGATCTGTATTTTCAGCAACAAAGAAGGCGCCGTGCTGGACGTTAATCAGTGGAGCCAGTTCGGCTAAAATAATTCTGGCAACAGTCAGCAAGTCCCCTTGACCTTGGAGTATTCTGTTGAATCCGGCCAGGTTGGTCTTGAGCCAGTCTTGCTCAGTATTGATCCGGGTGGTCTCTATGAGGTTGCGGATCATTCCGTTAACATTGTCTTTTAAAGTTTCTACCTCACCCGCTGCCTCTACATCAATTGTGCGGGAGAGATCGCCTTTGGCAACAGCAGTAGCGACGCTTGTAATGGCCCGAACCTGAGCAGTCAGGTTGGCAGCCAGCCTGTTAACATTATCAGTCAGGTCGCGCCAGGTTCCAGCCGCCCCAGGGACATTGGCCTGTCCGCCCAGTTTACCCTCGACGCCTACCTCCCTGGCGACTGTCGTAACCTGGGCGGCAAATATGGCCAGGGTATCAATCATATTGTTGATGGTATCGGTCAATTCCGCAACCTCTCCCTTGGCATCGACAGTTAGCTTGCGCTTGAGGTCGCCCATCGCCACGGCAGTGACAACCCTGGCAATGCCACGCACCTGATCGGTAAGATTGGCTGCCATAGTGTTGACACTGTCCGTTAGGTCTTTCCAAGTTCCCGCTACCCCTTGGACTGATCCCTGCCCGCCAAGCTTGCCCTCCGTTCCCACCTCGCGGGCTACCCTGGTTACCTCGGATGCAAAGGAGTTTAGCTGGTCCACCATGTTATTGATGGTATTTTTCAGCTCCAGGATCTCCCCCCAGGCATCAACAGTAATCTTCTTAGAGAGGTCTCCAGTGGCAATTGCCGTAGTGACAGCAGCAATGTTCCTCACTTGGTTGGTTAAATTCAAAGCCATGAAGTTGACGCTGTCCGTCAGATCTTTCCAGGTACCCGCGACTCCGGGTACATGGGCCTGCCCGCCCAGCTTGCCCTCGGTGCCAACCTCGCGGGATACGCGGGTTACCTCAAGGGCGAATGTATTCAAGTCATCCAGCATTCTGTTTATTGTTTTGGCCATATTCTTGATGTCGCCTGCAGCCCTGATTTCCATTTTCAGACTCCTATCGCCCCGGGCGGCAGCCATTTCGTTATCCCAACGTAAGGGCATCTTCTGGCTCAGGTCACCTTTGGAGATAGCGGTGACAACCCGGCCTATTTCGGTGACTGGCATAGAGATAGCATCCAGCAGGAAGTTCAGCGTGTCGACGATGTTCTTCCATACTCCGGTAACTCCCTCAACCATGGCCCGTGAGGTAAGGTCAGTAAGTTTTCCCTCCTCACCGGTTAACCGGGTTACCCTTCCCACTTCATTAGCCAGTTGATTTAAATAATCCACCATTTTGTTAATTGTATCTTTAAGTTGGAGAAACTCGCCTCTTACATCCACGGTAATCTTTTTCGAGAGATCACCATTAGCGATACCAATGGCGACCTCGGCTATATTTCTTACTTGGGCGGTTAGGTTAGCAGCCATGGAGTTGACGCTTACGGTCAGGTCTTTCCAGGTACCGGAGACGCCTGCCACCTCAGCTTGTCCGCCCAGCTTGCCCTCGGTACCCACTTCCCGGGCTACCCGGGTTACCTCGTAGGCAAATGTACTAAGTTGATCCACCATAGTATTAATTGTATTTTTTAGTTCCAGAATCTCGCCCTTGGCATCAACGGTGATATGCGTGGTTAGGTTGCCCATGGCAACGGCAGTAGTAACTTCAGCGATATTACGTACTTGGTTCGCCAGGTTGGCATTCAAGAGGTTGACGTTGTCAGTTAAATCTTTCCAGGTACCGGAGACACCTTCCACCTCAGCTTGCCTGCCCAGCCTACCCTCGGTACCCACTTCCCGGGTAACCCTTGTGACCTCGGAAGCAAAAGTACTGAGTTGGTCTACCATAGTGTTAATGGTGTCCTTTAGTTCCAGAATCTCCCCTTTGGCATCAGCGGTAATATGCTTGGTAAGGTCGCCCTTGGCGACGGCAGTGGTAACTTCAGCGATATTACGTACCTGTACCGTTAGATTGGCAGTTACCATGTTTATATTACCTGCCAGTTCTTTCCAGGTACCGGAAACGCCTTCTACCTCGGCTTTCACACCCAGTTTACCCTCGGCACCCACTTCCCGGGTTACCCGGGTCACCTCGGAAGCAATTGTGTTGAGTTGATTAACCATGGTATTAACTTTTTCTGCTGTCCGCAGAAATTCGCCTGTAAGTGGTCTTACATTAATTTCCAATGGAATGGTTTGTGTGAGATCGCCCTTTACCACAGCGTCAATCACCCGGAACATTTGCGCTGTGGGCTGGACCATATCAGTAATAAGGTTATTGACAGAGTCTGCGCAAACTGCCCACGAGCCACTGGAGTTTTTCAACCTGACACGATGAGAGGTTTTACCGTCTTTTCCAACGATTATGCGACACTGCTCCAGTTCAGAAGCCAGATTTTCATTAGCTTCAATAATATCATTCAGGGTGTCGGCAATTTTTCCGGCCAGACCAATTTTATCTTCTGGTAATCGGACCGTAAAATCACCTTTTTTTACAGCAATTAAAATCCGCAGCAATTCACGGGTATCCAATAT
>DATMXV010000184.1:0-10844 GCA_035561335.1 Desulfitobacteriaceae bacterium | reverse complement strand
AAATTACACCATAAGAGAATATTATATAACCAAACGTACTGCTGAAAGGATCAAAAAATGAATAGAGAAGCTTTTATAAAAATTATGAATGGAAAAATAAAGCTGATCAGAACAGAATATGGCTTGACCCAGGATAAAATGGCCCTGATCCTTGGAATCTCCAAAAAAACATTGATTGAGATCGAAAAAAACCGAAAGAGTTTGGGCTGGACCGCTTCGGTTGCCTTGGCAAGTATTTTCTCTGACAGCAGTATTTTACAAGATGCCATGGGTGGAGAATTGTCGGATATTATAATAGCGGTAGCGTTTAAAGATGTAGATGTTAATTACCCCCAGACCATGGGAGGCAAAATTTGGTGGAAAGTAATCTTAGATAAAGACGGTTATCGTATCCAGCAGAATGTTTTTTCCCGGCATTATCGATTGCTGGACCAAAAAAATCGCCGGATATATGCTTCTTTTAGCCTGGATGAGACCAAGGCAATTATGGAAGATTGCCTGCGGACCATCCGAAATTAAAAAAGATACCGCAATAGAGGTGCATTCGTGAAGTTAAGTTCCTTGTTTGAATTAATGTTTTTGGGGATAACCACAGTTCTGTTTAAAAGAAAAGATCCGCTTGTGGGCTCAATTATTCTCACCGACAAATGTAATTTTTCCTGCATTCATTGTGTAGTAAATAATATTACGGCAACAGTATATCCCTATTCTCAAATAAAATCGGAAATGCTGCAAATGTATGGGGCGGGTGTCAGGATACTCCTGTTTTACGGCGGGGAACCATTTCTCTGGAAGGATCATGGCCTTACAGTAAGGGACCTTGTTAAAGAGGCCAGACAAATTGGTTTTGGGTTGGTGAATATCGTTACCAACGGAAGTTTCAGTCTGGATTTACCGGAAGCAGACTTGATACTTGTAAGTGTGGATGGGACAAGAGAAAATCATAATCGAATTCGCGGCAACACCTATGACTTAATTCTGGAAAACATAAATAAGGCAACCTCTGATAATATTTGTTTGTACATGGCTTTAAATCAAATTAATAAAAATGATCTTGAAGATGTCTGTAAGCTGGCAAGGCGTTCTAAAAATGTCAGAACTGTTTCGTTTAACTTTCATACTCCTTATCCCGGGACAGAGTTTTTAAAACTGACTGCAGAAGAGAAACAAAATTGCTGCGACGAAATTACAAATTTAATTAAGAAAGGTTATCCGGTTTTGAATCTGAAAAGCGCCTTTCCTTATATAATTGGAAATACCTTCAGAACTCCTTGTAAACAATGTATTATTATGGAAAACGGGCGAGAATGGATATGTGGCCGCTGCAATGAGATCAAAGGGCTTTGCCGGGAATGCGGATTTTTCTTTGCTGCTGAATATTCTTTGGTTTTCCAAGGCAATTTAAAAGTTATTCTGGAAATGTTCAGGACTTACTTGAAATATATATAAGGTGTGGTTAAATGCTGCTGACATCATTGTTGAGGGTTTTACTTACCCGTTCTTTTAAGCCTTTTATTTTTGAAAACAAATATCAGGATAAACTGGACTTTGAAAATCTTAATGATTTGGGATTGTACGTACATATTCCTTTTTGCCGGTCCTTGTGCGGCTTTTGCCCCTACTGCAAAGAAATATATGATAAGGAAAAGGCAGATGCCTATAAAATTGCTTTGCTCAAAGAAATCGGGATTGCCTGTAAGGGCATGAGGCAGAAAAAACAAGTAACAAGTCTCTATTTTGGCGGAGGGACGCCGGCGCTGATGCTGGATGATCTAAAAGATATAATCAATAAACTTAAGGAGTATTTTATTATTACAGGGGGTATAGGGGCGGAACTTCATCCGGGTGATATTTCAGAAGAAAACCTCGCAAAATTAAAATCAGCCGGCGTATCAATGATCAGTATCGGTATTCAGTCATTTAACAATGAATGTCTCGGGAAAATAGGCAGAAACGAAGATTCCTTTATTGAGAAATTGCAGCTCGTCAGAAATTACCTTTTCGAGGTTATCGATGTAGATTTGATATTTGCCATTCCCGGACAAACAGCTGAAATGTTGGAGAATGATCTCAGGACGGCATTTGAAAATGGCGCAACCCAAATATCAGCCTATCCTTTTATAGACTTTACATTTGCAGATAACAAATCCAAACCAATGACTGAAAAAGAGAAGAAGAAAATGCTGAAAAAATTAACGGAATATTGTGATCAGAATAATCTGATCAGGACTTCCGTCTGGACTTTTGCCAAACCTGGCACTGAAAAATATTCATCAGTTACCAGGGATACATTTTTAGGTTTTGGGGTATCGGCAACTACGCTGTTAAAGGACAGTTTCAAAATTAATACCTTTTCAATTGCTGAATATATAAAGAGGATTAATCATGATTTATTGCCAACATCCTTAACCCTTAATTTCACTAAACGGCAAAGAGCCGTTTATTACTTGTTCTGGAGTGCTTATTCAATGAAAATTGATTTGGATAGGTTTAAAAACATAGTTGGTATTCCCTTAAAAGTTATGTTCAATTTAGAATTTTTACTGGCCAGAAAGACAAAATTGATCAGGAAAAAAGGTAATACATATGAACTTAGCGCTGTAGCGGCAAATTTTTATCATTTCATTGAGCAGGTTTATACAACTGCCTATATCGATAAAATGTGGAATATTTCAAGGAATATAGCATTTCCGGATAAAATAATTTTAAAGTAAATGAATTTACTTGGTTTATATAGGCTTAAATCAACTATAATAGGAAAAAGGATCCATAAGCTTAATAAAACAAGCAAAAGAGGATCCTGCGAGTTCAGGAGGTGCGTACATATGAATATCTTTATCCGGTCTGTCCTGCAAATTCTCAAAGGTTCAGGCAAGGCCTTTCAGACTTCCCCGGCGGCGATCATCAATGCCCTTGCTTTTGCGATTGTGGCGATGATCAGGATTCAACTAGATTGGCCCCAACAAGAGGCTTACAATTTCTTGTTCAACTGTTTGCACTGGGCTTTTGCGCTGGGCGCTGTTTTCAGTTTGGCAGTGATCACTGCGGCCCAAAGCCGCTCCAACCAGGCCAGGGCTGTCTTGATTGCCAATTTTCTCGGGATCATTGCCGCGGGTGTAACCTTCCTTTTGCTCTATATGTTTGGCGGGACGAATCCCATTTTGGCCGAGTCCCGTTATCCTGTGCTCTCGGGACTGGCTATATCCCGGGTTGCTGTGGGCATCCTCGTTAGTTTAGCGGCTTTTATTTACCTGGCGGGTTATCCCAAAGACCGGTCTGACTTTGCCCGTTCCTTTTTCATGACCCAGAAGGCGTTCTTCATAGCTCTGATCTATGGACTGGTGATCGAGGGCGGGACTTCCGGAGTTGCGGGTGCTATCCAGGCCCTGCTTTACCGGGACATGAGTGAGAAGGTCTATATGTATCTCGCAACTATAAGCGGATTTTTGGCTTTTACTATTTTTGTCGGTTATTTTCCGGATTTCCGCAAGGGAAAAGTGGACGAAAAACGTGAAGTTGCTCAGAAACAGCCGCGCTTTATCGAAATATTATTGGAATATATTGTAATTCCGATTGTCCTGGCGCTGACTGTTGTCTTGCTGATTTGGGCGGGCAAGACAGTTATAAGCGGTCTGGGGTCTTCCTTCATCCGGCTTTCCGAAATCGCGGCTGCTTATACTGTCGGCGGGATCTGGCTCCATATTTTGGTTACCCATTATGAAACCGGGCTGGCGAAATGGTACCGCCGGATTTATCCGGTTGCAGCGCTGATAATTCTGGCCTTTGAAGCCTGGGCTTTCTTGAATGAACTGCAAAAAACCAGTCTGACAATGATTATATATTCCTTTATTGTCATCTGGATCATAGCCCTGGGATCGGCTGTCCTGTTGCTGATTATTAAGGACAAAGCCCATCCGGCAATTGTCGCCCTTAGCTGTCTGATGGCCGTTTTCAGTGTTCTGCCTGTGGTCGGTTACCAGGCCCTGCCGGTTACCGCCCAAGTCAGCCGGCTTGAAAATTTGTTGGTCAGCCAGGGCATGCTCGTGGGGGGACAACTGATCCCGGCGGCTACTGTGCCTGAAGAAGCGGTCCGCGTATCAATAACCGATGCAGTCAGTCACCTGACCAGTGCCGAGGATGCAAAGCTGCCTGTCTGGTTTGATAAACATCTTGGTGAATATGAAACTTTTAAGGCCAAGCTCGGTTTCGAACAAACTTGGCCGCAAGCGGAGGGACCTTATGAAAACGGCCCGGTTTCTAAGGGGATTTCCCTGGTGCTGCCGCCTGAGGCGATCGACATCAGTGGTTATCGCTGGGCTTTCGATCTCCAAAATTATGCTGAAACTGAAAAGGGGAATGCAATAATTACGCTGAATGGTAACAAGGGCTTGTATAGGATTAACTGGAATATGAATATGCGAGAGGGTATCCCTACTCTGAAGATTGAACTGGACGGCCGGGTAATCCTCGAGCAGAGTATGAATATTTATATTGACAGGATTAAAGCGGGCTTCCCTCCGGGCGAAACGGCCCAGCCAACCTTGAAGGATATGAGCCAGCAGTTGGAAACCCCGGAAATAAGCGTCCTTCTCGTCTTCAGGAATATCAATATTAATCTTGACCCCAACGGATATAATTATTATCTAAACTTGAGCGCCCTATACCTGCAAGAGAAACCTTAAGCTTTTGATGTATTAAAAACTCGGAAACCCTGCCTGGTTATATGTGTTTATAGGTAATGAAGGCAATAGACTATTTGCGATCTATTGCCTTTAAAATTCTATCCCTTCCGCTGGTTTTTTCCTCAATCGTATTCGGCCGATTATTGCCAGGATCATGCCGGCGGACAGGACGCCGCACATTAAGAAACTGACGGAAGGCCCGAATTTTTGGGTCAGGCTGCCGGCAAATAAATTTCCAAAAGGGGCAGTTCCCGCAAAAGCCAGGATGTAGACACTCATAGTCCGGCCCCGGTAATCGTTACTGGAGTTTAACTGTAAGGTAGAATTTACGGTATTCAAAAATACGATATTGAAAAAACCAAGAGCTGAAATGGCGATGGCAGCTAAGAAGAAAGAATGAATAAAGAATACTGCAATCATTAAGCCGGAGACTAGGAGAGAACAGGTAAACATGGTCCTCTGCTCAGGTTCTTTCCGCATTTTAGAGGCAACAAATAAAGCCCCGCCCAGGGAACCAATACCCATGACAGAAAGAAGAAAACCATAGCCATTAACACCCTGATGGAGGACCTGATCGCTAAAAACAGGCAATAAGACATTGGTATTCATAGTAAATGTCGCTACAGCCAACACCGCAAGTATGGCACTGGTTAAAACCGGCTTCTTGTTAATATACTTCAGCCCGTCTATAATACTCCTGATCATATTGCCTGAATTCCCGGCGATCATGATTGATTGAGGATGAATGAGAGACAAGATAATGAGCACTGGAATAAAGCTGATACCATTTAGGAAAAAACAGAGTCCGGCCCCAACACCGGCCATCAGCATAGCGGCAGCTGCCGGTCCGATAATCCGGGCTAAATTAACGGCACTGGAATTAAGGGCAATCGCATTAGTTAAATCTTCCCTGCCCACTATTTCAATGAAAAAGGATTGGCGAGTAGGCATATCCAGGGTATTAACAAATCCTAAAACAGCAGCCAGGATCAAAATCTGCCAATAATAAATCTGTCCTGACCAAATAAGGGCTGCCATCAGGAAGGATTGGATCATGAGTGCTGTTTGCGTAAAGAGAAGGATTGATTTTTTAGGATACCTGTCAGCCAAAACACCGGCAAAGAGAGAAAAAACAAGCATAGGTCCAAACTGGGCAACCCCTAAGATCCCCAGCAGAAATGCAGATTTAGTGATAGTATAGACCAGCCATTGCTGGGCAGTTGTTTGTAACCAGCTGCCTATTAGCGATATGCACTGACCGAACCAGAAATAGCGGAAATTTTTATGAGTCAGGGCAGGAAAAGTCCGGCTAAGTCTGGTTGTTAATGCACTAATCATTAATTGTGTTCTCCTCTTGTGTAATTATGGTCTCCTGTTCCTGCAGCTCTACATTTTCAGAAACTCCAGGACCTTGTAAATTAACAGGGCCGGCCAAACAAGGGCTTTGAAGAAACCGAGGACACCGGCCAAAAATGAAGTTGCATGCTGAATGTAATAGACAAGCGCCCCTATGAAAGCCAGACAATAGACCCCGCCGGAAACACTGTTTTTCTTGACTCTTTCCATATGTCACACTCCTAACATATTATTTAATATTTATTTAATAGTTCCTCAATTGGGCACCAGCAGGAGATTATGCTGGATTTTAGGCTTTTCGTAAACGATTGATACCTTTAATTATTTCATTGATTATCAGAGGAGTCAAAGCTAACCCAAACACCAAAAACCAATCGATCGGGGCGAGCATCAGGAGTTCCGGTAATTCCCATAGCGACACCAATATCTGCATTTTTTAAGGAGGGAGCATCATTGACCCCGTCACCTGTCATTGAGACAATATTTCCCTCTGCTTTTAAGGCATTGACAATTTTTACTTTATGTTCGGGTGTAACCCTGGCAAATATCCGGTAGTTATTAATATTACCGGATATTTCTTCCTCAGATAGTTCGTTGATTTCGGTCCCGGTAATACTTTGTTCCAAAGATTCAGCGATCCCAAGCTTTTTAGCGATAGCTACTGCTGTATTTTTATGGTCCCCGGTAATCATGACAGTAGTGATCCCGGCAGCTTTTGCTTTGTTATATAGAATCCTTAACCTCCAGGCGGGGGGGATCTATCATTCCGACCAGACCGATAATTGTCAGATCTTTTTCCATTTCTTCTTTGGGAAGCAGCTTGTCGCAGTCTTTATAGGCAACTCCCAGGACCCTTAAGGCCTCATCGGACATGTCTTCAGCGATTTTTATAAATTGGTTTTTAATTTCCTTAGTGAGATTGAAGCACTTTCCCACCGGCAAGAACGCCGGTTGAGATTTTCAGGAGGCCGTCAAGGGCGCCTTTTGTATGAACACGGTAGGTATTACCCTCCTGATTTAAGGTTGACATTAGCTTGCGTTCAGAATCAAAAGGATATTCACCCAGCCGTTTATATTGCACATTTAAATCTTTTGGGGTTAATTTATAGCGATCACCAAGCATCACCAGGGCAATTTCTGTAGGGTCCCCGGTACTTTGGCCGTTTTCAAAGGTAGCATCAGAGCATAAGACAAATGATCTTACCAATTCCTTCTCGTCATCCCTGGCTTCAATCTCAGATTCTTCATCCGGAATCTCTTTGAGGTTGTCTAAAGTGTAAAGTTTGACAACTGTCATCTTGTTTTGGGTGCAGGGGAGTTATTTCCTCAATCTCTTCATCCAGAATCCTGGCGATTTTGCCTATTTCCGTATCCATTGCAGTTGCCACGACAATTCCTTCCCCATGGCCATAAGTTACCAGAGTAAACATAAAAGCCATATTCGACCTATCCCCAAGGGGTGTTTTGGGGTCCTGATGGATATCAAGCGCATTTTTTTCAGTTGCCACAGACTCCCCGGTTAAGGAAGATTCCCTCGATTTTCAGAGTGGCGCTCTTTAGAAGCCGGAGATCTGCGGGCACAAATCTTCCGGCATCAAGAATAATAATATCACCGGGGACAATTTCTTCAGAACTTATTTCTTCAATTTTTCCATTTCGCCGGAAAATTGATCTGGGCTTAGTCATTTTTTGGAGTGCTTCAAGGGCCTTCTCAGCCTTATACTCCTGAACAACCCCGATAACAGCATTAAGGGCAACAACTAAAAGGATAATTACAGCATCGATGTACTCATGGACAATGATTGTAATTACCGCCCGCGCCAAGCAGGATATAAATGCTCCGTATAATGCCTGCTTGCCTTCGACTGTTTCTATTGAAAGGCCCAGGTCCGGATCAACGTTAAATTCCTGCAATACTTCTGCCGCTGATTTAGAAAAGCACATTTACCAGCACCTCTTTTTGTTATACTATAGGGGATGCCAGCCTCTGCCTTTTAGACTAATTATACTCCTCCCCCGGCATTATGGCGACGGCTTGTCTTGTTTCAATATTTTCTTCCATACTGTCTGTTCCCGTATTGTGGAGGAAGGAAAAAAGATGATATAGTATTGACATATACTTCTTGAAGTCCAAGCTCTGGTCCGGTCAATGTCCTCGGAAATTTGCGAAAGACTGAAGGTATTAAGTAAAAGAATCGGTGTAATGATAAAAATAGAAAATTCTAAAAATAATATTTGGGAAAAGGAGATTATTGTGAAAATTCTTTTTGTCTATCCAAGGTATCCCATCACATATTGGGGTTTTCAACATGCTTTGAAATTCATCTCTAAAAAAGCGAGCTTTCCACCGCTGGGGCTTTTAACTGTTGCGGCCATGCTGCCTGAACATTATGAAAAGAAACTGGTGGATATGAATGTGTCACAACTTAAGGACAAGGATATTTTATGGGCTGACTATGTATTTATCAGTGCCATGGTCGTCCAGAAGGAGTCTGCCAGGGATATAGTCAACCGCTGTCAGAACCTTAATGTCAGGACTGTAGCGGGAGGACCTCTCTTCACATCTGAACCTGAAGAATTTGCTGATGTTGATCACCTTCTTCTCGATGAAGGAGAGCTGACAGTACCTCCGTTTATCCATGATCTTGAAAGCGGGACCCCTGCCCATCTTTACACAGCGGAGAAATGGGCGGATTTACGGGCAACCCCTGTGCCCTTATGGAATCTTATTGACAAAAAGGCATATGCGACAATGAATCTTCAGTATTCCCGAGGTTGTCCCTTTAATTGCGATTTTTGTAATATTACTTCTTTATTCGGACATAATCCGCGAACAAAAGATCCTTCCCAAATCCGGGAGGAATTAAATGCTCTTTATGCCTCAGGTTGGAGGAGCGGGGTATTTTTCGTAGATGATAATTTTATCGGCAATAAAAGAAAGCTTAAAGAAGAGATCTTACCGGCGCTCATTCAATGGATGACGGAAAAAGACTATCCTTTTACTTTTCTTACGGAGGCGTCCATTAACCTGGCGGATGATGACGAATTAATGCAGTTAATGGTTAAAGCAGGTTTCAATACCGTATTTATTGGGATTGAAACACCGAATGAGGATAGCCTGGTTGAATGCAACAAGACGCAGAACAAAAACCGTGATATGATCACATGTGTGAAAAAGATGCAAAGACATGGTTTGCAGGTGCTGGGGGGATTCATTGTAGGATTTGATAATGACAATATGAGTATTTTTGACAGTGTGATCAGCTTTATCCAGCAAAGCGGTATTGTTGCAGCAATGGTAGGTTTACTTAATGCGCCGAAAGGAACAAAGCTCTATCAGCGTTTGGCCGGAGAAGGCAGGTTGGTTGAGGGGTTTACCGGTAATAATACTGACTTTACCATGAACTTTATTCCTAAAATGGACTTGGAGGTCCTTGTTAAAGGCTATAAACGAATTGTTAATACAATCTATTCCCCAAAAGAGTATTATGAACGGATACTTGTCTTTTTAAAAGAATACAACCCCGGAAAATATGCAAGAGAATCCATTGATCTCAGCCAAATCAAGGCATTTTTAGCATCAATATTGCATTTGGGGATTATCGGGAAAGAAAGGCGCTATTATTGGCGACTGATTTTTTGGTCGCTGTTTAAACGTCCAAAAGTATTTTCATTAGCGGTAACCTTGTCAATCTATGGCTTTCATTTCAGAAAAGTATTTGAAAAGAGCTATTCACCGGTCCAGGTGTAAACCAGGTTTATTAAAGATAAAAGGGGATTCTTAGGAGCGATGGAATACCGCGATTATGTATTAAATCTCTTTCAATAAACAATAAGATCACTTAACCAAAGCCTGGTTTAGTGATCTTATTGTTTTCTATTGTTTATTTGACAGGGGGCGTTTAACTTGATCTGAAGAAGATTTTGATATATCCCAAAGGCACAAATAAAAATATGGACATCTAATGTTTGAATGTTATAATGTATTCAGGCCTTTTCAACAGAGCAGCGGAGGTTAACGATGAAATTAGCTGATGGATATAGAATACTGGAAATATCAACAAATCTTGCTGATAAAAAAATAACCGTTTATCCGACATTGCTCCTGGACGATCCTGTTATCCTTGTTGATACCGGGTATCCGGGACAATTGCCTCAAATACACGAGGCTATAGAGAAAACCGGCATAGCTTTTAATAAGCTCAATAAAGTAATTCTGACACACCATGATATAGATCATATGGGTAACGCAAAAAGCTTAGAAAATAAATTACCATTAGAAGTATTAGCTCACGAAGCCGAAAAGCCCTATATTGAAGGCAAGCTGCGATCTCCGAGGTTAAATAGTCATGAGGCCCTGCAAAATATTATGCCTGAAGAAATTAACCTTGTACATGAAAAACTCAAAACCTTTTTTGATCTCAATAAAATTAAGTTATCCAATACCTTAACAGATGGCCAAATCCTGCCTTACTGCGGTGGAATAACGGTTATTCATACTCCGGGCCATACATGGGGACACATCAGCCTTTATCTAAGAAGAAGTAAGACGCTTATCGCCGGCGATAACCTAGTATTAGACAGGGGGATACTGACAACAGCCCTGCAATTTACTATGCTTGATATGAATTTATATATAAAATCTTTGTATAAGCTGACAAACTATGATATCGAAACAGTGATATGCTATCATGGCGGCCTATATAAGGGGAATGTTAATGAACGGATTGCCGAATTGGCTGGCAATCAAGTAAATAAACAGTGCCCGGAAAATTTAATAAGGAAATTTTTCCAATACAGCAATAC
>DATMXV010000183.1:0-14082 GCA_035561335.1 Desulfitobacteriaceae bacterium | reverse complement strand
TTCCATCAGTTTTCCGATTTGGTTATAAAGTTATTATATTCCAGAGAAAGATCCGGAATACATGCCCTTTACCCCCTAAAATGTCGCTTCTCCTGCGTATTTTGTTAAATAGGAAGGTTTTTTAGTTTATTAAGGAGGTACCGCAAAATTGAAAGAACTAAAATTTAGGGTTTGGGACAAGGTTATGGAGAAAATGTTCAAACCACAAGCCATAAGTTTTGATATACAAAAATCAGTTCCCTTTGCCGTGAGTGTCCCCGGCCGCTCCTGGGAGCAAATCGGGAAATTTGTTTTACTGCAATGGACCGGTTTAACTGATGAAAACGGAGTAGATATCTATGAAGGAGATTTTGTAAAAATCTCTTCTGTTGTGCATATGGTCATTTGGAACGAGATCCAAGCGGCTTTTGAACTTATTCAATTAGGCAGTTCCGCCAAACAGGAGATTATTTCCGCTGCCAAAGGTATTATTATAGGCAACAAATTTGAATTTGCCAATTTACGCCCCATAAGCCGTTCACCGGAAGACTTCCAGGAATGGCTGTATGATAAAAAAGCCTCAGAATAAGGCAGCGCCGGGCTTTATTGATATTTTATAAAGCACGCAAAAAAAATGCGTGCTCTTTTAGCGTTCTCTCTTTTCTTAAAAGATTTTTGAAAATCAAAAAACAATGCCCATGGCAATAAGCAAAAGAATAATTACTACAACAATTGCAATGCCGGCGCCATACCCGTCAGCAGCTGCTCCCCCCAGTGCCATTCCAATTCCTCCTTTATCATATATTATAACCATTGGACAATATATGATATGGCAATATCCTTGGACTTGCTACAACCAGGCTCAACTACTTCCAGCGAATCCGGGCTTCCCGTCGCGGCACTGTCCGAAAATATTTGACATCCGGATAACCGGTTGCCAGGCAGGTTACAATCTGCTCATCTTCCTGCATCTCCAGGATTTCTTTAATTTTCTTGTCATGATTGGCAATAATCACAAACAAGCCGCTGAAGAAAACACCCAAGCCCTGGGCGACAGCCATTAATTCCATCCGGGAAGCCGCCAGGGCCGCATCGACCTCGCTTTTCGCCAGGGTTAAGATTACCGCCGGCGCATACCGGAAGAGAAAGTCGCCTTTATCAATATCCAGACCGCTGATATTATAGCCGATTTTAACCAGCCTTTTCAGCTTTTTGGCGGCAATCTCCCTGATGAGGGGAATTTCTTTCTGGATAACTATGTAGGAAACCCCCTGGCTGTTGGAGGCCGTTTCTGTAAACCGGCCGGCTTCGATGATTTTTTCCAGCTTGTCCCTTTCGACCTCTTTAGCCTGATAGCGGCGGACCGAACGCCTGAATTTGATAACATTTAACAAAGTTTCCGGCTCAAGCGTAAAGGGGCCTTCTTCATATTCCTTAATATCTTCCCGGCCCTTATCAGGCTCCACAGCCTTTTGCGGACAAATCGCCAGACAATGCCCGCACTGGAAACAGTTTTGATTATGCGCTAAGGCCTTGCCGTCTGCCAGCTCAATGTCGTTGACAAGGCAGTCGCCGACACAAAGCCCGCAGCCTGTACAGCGATCTTGATCAATCGTAATCCTGAACATTTTATTCCATCACCCAATCCTCTAAATTTTAAACCTGATCTTTTTCCTTCCCTAGCCCTGATAAAAAAACAGGTTCAGAAGCGAGCCGACAAAACTGGGAATACTATAGATAGCGGCCAGGATGGCCAAAAAAACCAGGAGCGAGCGTTCCTTATCCCTAGTAACCGAATTGATCGCCGTTAAGAAAGAGCCGATCCCGGCAGCCAGCAGGAGCAGGGAGATAATTCCCTGCAGGGGGTTCTGAACAAAAAACTCCATCCCGGAGTAACCCGGCTGCCAGGGCAGGACAGAGCCCACAATAAAGAAAACCCAACCCGCAAGCATCAGGCTGACCGCCCATTTGCCTAATTTGGTTTTAGGCAAAAAAGTAAATTTCACAGACATAATTCCTCCTTTCAAAGGTATGCATATCCTAATATTGACCATTACAAGAACTAATTTTCGAAAGCAGGAAATAATTAAAAAACCCGGGATTCTTATTTACGGTATACATTAATATATCAAAGTAAAATCTAATTATAGAATTCGATCCGGAATTTAATTTCAGCCTGATCCTGGGAGGTGAAAAATAAATGGCCGGCTTGAGCACCAGCGCGGATATAAGCGAACAATTATACGGGATGGTTGAGTGGCTTGAACAAAGACCTTATCCCAATAACTTTGTTCTTCATCTTATAGAACTGCTCGGAGCTACGTTAGCCGGAGTAAAACCGGCGGAGATTTTAACCTTAGCGCTTGGCGCCGACAAGGCAAAAGATTGGGAAGAAAGTTATTCCTGCCTGAGCCAACATAAGGAATTAAAGTTAAAACAGATCAGGTTTATCAGGAATAACAAGCAAATCTTTTTCTATCATATATCCGCCCTTAAAAAGACACTTGAACAGCCAATGCACCTTAGATTCCTAAGGGAATTTGGTTATCCGGAAAATTATTCACTTGAAGGTTATGTAGATCATCTGTGGGATAGGTTTACGGGAAAAAGTTTTCCCCATGAAATTGGGATTTTTTTGGGATATCCTTTGAAAGATGTAATGGGTTTCATGGGCCACCCCACTCTTAAACTGAATAAAACCAAGGCCTGGAAAGTGTATGGAGACGCCAAACTGTCCGATTTAAGATATCAGAACTTCCGCCAAGCCAGAGGAGAAGTTTCAAGAATAATTCAGCGGGTTTTGGAAAAAGAGGTGATCCTGCATTAAATTATAATTCAAGCTGAATCACCTACGGGTTTTCACAGTAATCTTTGCTAACTGTTCGCCGATTATGATGATATTGTTATTTTCATCAACTACTTTGTCAATAACCTTATATGGTATAAGGAACTGGTATTGGCAGGCGTTTTCCATGCCGGGCGAGTAATTCAGGAAAATATCTCCTGTTTGCAGCTTTTCCGCCGCCTGGTATTTAATTTCCTTACTGTCTGTTTCCCGATCAACTTTTCCGGAGAGCAGATAAGCCCTGTTGGAACCGTTCCGGTAAATCATAAAACTTTTCATTTCCAGCAGGTATTTTGTTAAATCTTCCATACTAACCCCCAGTTTACTCTTTCTCCGTCCCTGCTTAATCCCGGTCAGTCTGCCGCTGTCTTCTTTTTTCTTCCCTCTCCCCGGCTATTTCGCTCAGCCGCTGCCGGACATTATCCTGATAAACCCCGCCATGATAACAAATCACAGTTTCAATATCATATTGGGTCAGTTTATCTAAGGACTTGTCCGCCAGATTACTGTCCGTGGCAAAGGGCCGGATCGGTCCGGCCAGGCGGCCATCTATTATATTCAGGGCGTCCCCGGCGATCAGGGTTTTACTCTGGTTAAGGTACAGGCAGATATGACCGGGGGTATGGCCGGGAGTATGGATTACCGTGATCCCCCCGCAATCCGGCAATACTTCACCGTCGCTAACAGTTCTGTCAACTCCGGCCTGAACAGGAATGTTATAAAGGGCTTCTTCGGCCTGACGCTGTTCCGCGGGCACGGATTGCAGCATTTTCCTGATCATTTCCAGCTTAAGCCACGGCTTCCCGCCTTCGATATATTCTTTGTCCGCTTCATGGGCCAGGACTTCAATCTTCCGCTCTGAAGCCTTTAATATTTCCGGCAAACTCCCGATATGATCATTATCCTGGTGGGTGATGATTATTTTGTTTAACCGGGCAAAGGGGACCCCCGCTTTTTCCAGGGCGAGGCGGATTCCCTCCAGTTGACGGGGATTACCGGTGTCAACCAAAATAAGATTATCATTATCCCAGATAATTGTCGGGTAAATTTGCGCTTCACTACCCATAAAGTTCATTGTCAGGGCAAAAGTTTCCACACCATTTTTTACCTTCATTTTGGCAAAGCTTATGTAAAAGCTTTGTTTCACCTCTCAATCCTTCTTAATCCGCTTTATTAATCTTAATTATATCGCAAACCTTAAGCTCCCTTCAAGAAATCCCAACGGGGATTCCGGGAGAAAACCGTTCTTTGGCCCTGCAGCCAGATTCTGATGAACCCGGCGGCGATCGCCTGATGTCCCGGGAAACCGGGATGAAGGCGGTCCCTGCCCAGCAAAAATCCTTCCCGGCCCTTAAAAATCCGGTCCAGGGGAACCAAGCGGAAAGCAAATTTTTTCGCCCAGGCCAGCAAAAGCAGATTGGCCTGATCAATGATTGTTTGGGCCTGAGAAGCATAGCCCGGGAAAGCCCCTGCCGGCAGAGGGTTGTAAATACCGGCGACCAGGACAAGGGCCTTCCGGTTTAATAACCGGATCTGCCGGCCGATAACTTCTAGATTTGCCGCCATCTTCGTTAAAACAGCCGGCAGATTAAACGGGCCGTCCTTAATCAGTTTCAGACCGGGACCCAAAAGATCATTGGAACCAATCGTGATTGAGATTACCTTTGCCCTGCTGAGCAGATTACGGACCTGCGGGTTATTGACCGCCATCCCCGCCAGACCCCCGGTTGTAAGGCCATTGCGGCCCAGGTTAATGTATCTTAAACCAGAAAGGCGGGAAGCCAAAAAAGCCGAAAATAAAGAGGCAAAAGAATGGTTCGGACCTACGGCATACCCCGCTGTCAGAGAATCGCCCACTGCCAGATAAACATCAGCCTCGGACATCCTTATTCCACCTGCCAATCCTCAAATTAAAACCCAAAAATTTACTCAGGGACCCCTGATCCTCAAGCAAACATGAGGCTGCTTTATTATATGTTATCCAGATTCAGGTAGTGTTCCCATTAAGATGATATTTCCCGGATTATGTATCCTTTGCTCCTAATCAAGACATACTATTACAGGTAAATAAAAGGTAATTTTGGCAAAGGAAGATTAAGATGCAAGTTTTAAAACCGGTTGATGAATATTTACCTGGTCTGCCATCTTTAAAAACAAACGAGAAAACACAATTTTCCGAACTGCTCTTAGTTGAAAGCAAGCTTCAGGAAGTCCTGGGCAAAGCGGAGGGTATCATTAAGAGTACTTGTCTGAGCCTGCTTAATTCAGGCGGAAAAAGAATCCGCCCCCTCTTGACCATCACCTCAGGCATGTGTTTTAACCGCCTGAACAACAACATGATCGACGCCGCTGTCGCCAGCGAACTGATCCATATGGCCTCCCTGATCCACGACGACATTATTGATAACTCCGCGACGAGAAGGAACAGGCCTACCGTTAACTCCCTGCTGGGCAACAACGCCGCCGTCCTCACCGGTGATTTTATTTTTGCCGAAGCTTTCAATATTCTGGCTACCGGCCAGCTTTTACCTTGTATGAACTTTTTAGTCAAGGCGATCAAAGAGATGTGTGACGGGGAGGTTAACCAGGCGGCGGAACAGTTCAACCCGGCTGTGACCAGCCATAATTATTTCAGCCGGATTGCCAAAAAAACAGGCATCTTACTGGCAGCCTGCTGCAAATCCGGGGCAGTTGCCGGGGGTGCTAGGGAGGAAGAGATCTATGTCATGGGTGAATACGGCTTAAATCTCGGTTATGCCTTTCAGATTATCGACGATATTTTAGATTTTACCGGGTCGGAACATATCACAGGCAAACCGGTGGGCGTTGATATCACCAGCGGCAATATCACTTTACCAATTATCCTCCTGATGGAAGAACCGCTCTATGCCGACTGGCTGAAGAACCTTCTCCAGACCCGTCATGTTACAGCCTCTGATTTAGACAATATCTGTAAAGCCCTGCACAGGACCAACAGTTTAACAAAGGCCTATAAAGTTGCCGGCCAATGCATCGACAAAGCCAAATCTTACCTCAACTCAGTTCCGGACTCCGGCTATAAAACAGGCCTCCTGGACCTGGCCGACCAGATCCGGATCCGCCAGTCTTAGAGGTTACTCCCCGTTCTGGATTACTCTCCGTTCTGGATTACCCCCCGCCGGCGTAAATTCCGGCAGATCCAATGTAAAATCCCGGCCCCTCTTCCGCCCTGCCTTAATAACTTTTTGGTGAGCGCTTGAATTTCCGGGTCGGCGCTTTTGGGATCGGAAAAATAGATCGCCAGCAGGCCCTGTAAAACGGCCTTGTGAAAGTACGGGTATTCCAGGCAGTCAACCGCTTGCCAGGCACAGTTCCAGATCTCGGCCAGGCGTTCCCCGGCTATAGCATTACTCTCATAATACCGGACAAAATTCAATTGTCCGGTTTCTTGATCTTCCGCCAGATCGATCAGGTAATCCAGCATGATATGTAGGGCTGCCAGCCAGGGGAAATAAGCCTCCTGATGGACTTTGACCTCTTGCGGGGAAAGACCCGGGTTGCCGGCAAGGGCATACAGGGAATAAATTCCCAGGGTTGAGCCGGCGGCGGCGGCAAACTCCCAGGCGCTGATTTGGGGAAAAGCCGGCAGTTCCGGCTTGATCCAGGCTAAGATCAGCTCTTCTCTCCGGGCCGGGTCCAGATGCTTATAGGTTTGTAAATCGGCATAAAGCCCGGCAAATCTTAAGATTGCGCTTCTGATTAAGCCATAGGCCGGGAGGGCGGCTATGTTTTCCTGACATGTTCTTACCAATTCAGCCAGATATCCCCCGTCATCCCGGTAGGGAAAAAACAAATAATAATCAGTTGGTCCAGATCCCGGATCAAGGGCATCCCTAATCGCCAGGTGCAATTGGGCAAAAGCCTGCTGGTCCTGAATCTCCAGACTGTCAACCAAATTATCCAGGTAATCACTGATCGTCTGGTAAGCCACGATAAATTTTACGGTTTTCCGGAGGTCCGCCCCGGGATAAAGGGCATAAATACTGCCGCCTTGACAATGGAATTTTTTGGACCGCGTACTTTCACGCGCTGCCAGAGCCAACCGGGAATCCGGGCAAAGCCCGGCCCTTGTTTTCCAATAAGCAAGCTCTTTTTCCACCAGGGGGAAAACTGTCCTGATGAACTTATAGATGAGCGCCGACCGACCGGTTGCCCGGGAAATCTTAGTTTGTTCCACAAATAACCCCTTTTCGCCTGTTCTTAATTATAATTTAGCTATCGTTAATAGTATATCCTTCCAGGAAGGGAATAACCAACCCCCCAAATTAGAAAATTTATTTCTACATAATCTAAGAACTGGTGCCAATAAAATTTCAAGGGAGGATATTAAATTATGAATCCAAATGCTGCCAAGTTAACTACGCGCAATTTAACCATTTTAAATGATCAGCTTGGCTCAGAAGCCCTCTTAGTCCACAAATATGCCCATGCCGCCCAGTCAGTCAGCGACCCGGCGGTCCGCTCCCAGCTTTATTCCATTTCTGAACAGCATCGTAAACATTACGACACCTTGTTGAATTACCTTAATTCACATTCATAATATATAAGAAAGGAATGGGTTTTCGCTATGCCTAATATGAAGCAACAACAAAACTTAAGCGAACAGGAAATCCTGACCGATTTATTAGCGACTGAAAAGCATATCACCTCTGCTTACAATACATTTATCACGGAAACAACCTGCAGCAACCTGAGACAAAACCTGAAAAATATCCTTACTGAGGAACATTCCATCCATGAAAATCTATATAATACCATGAGCCAAAAAGGCTGGTACCCGGTAAGCGACGCTCCCAGTCAGGAAGTGCAAAAAGCCAAAGACAAATTCAGTAAAATGCCAGTCTAAGAGAGCATGGGAAAAGAGGCCCCAAACGGCGCCTCTTGCTTAATTTATTTACTCAGATTCTTCCGGTTGAAATAGTTCCTCATAGCCCAGGTATAACTTCCAGATTACGTCCCAGAGTTCCTCATCTGCTTCAGCTACTTTGATTCCTAATTCCTTGGCTTCCCGGCGGCCAATCGGATAACCGTGCGAAAAATATCCTTCAGTTAAGGCTTCCACAACCAGGGGTATCCGGGACAAATCTTCCCGCAGCATATAACGGGTCAGCAGGGCTTCGGCATATTGCCGGGAAGCTTTTAAGGTCTTTTCGTAATCTCCGATCAGCCAGGGATCAAGTTTCTGCAGCAAAGGCGTAAAAATAAAAGAAGATACTTCCGGGTCCTTGCTGTTGCTCATGGAACGCTGCAGATAATCAAAACAATACCGGACAGCCTGGACCGGGACCCAAACATCTTTATATACCGGGTGCTTAACCAGAGGATCAATTGGCCCTAGTTCGGAAACAGGTCCCATTACCACTTCATCAGCACCCAGGACGACCATAGAGGCTGCCGACTTCGCCGCAAAGGGTACAATTACCGCAAATTCCTGACAAAATTCCCTGATCAGGGAAACTACTTTAAAAGGAGTATCGACAGCTCCGCCGTAGCTGTGCAAAATCAGATCAATCTTTTGAGTATGCCCTATTTCCTTTAACTGTCTGTAGAGGGGAATCAGAATACTGTCATCTAACGGAGTATAAGCGAAATACACTAATACTTTTGATTGGCGCATTTGTTCAAGGCGATCCAGTAAAACAAATCTATCCTCTCTATCCACTCGTCCACCTCCAGCCGGGGCGATATATTCCAGTATATTCCACAAGAGTTTGCCCAGTGACGAAAAAACCCTCCGAAGAGCTGATCTTCAGAAGGTTTAAATTATTTTAAACATCATTCTCACCAGGATTGAAACGTTCCGGCCTGAGAACTATTACAGTTTAAGCGTAAAAGCGAATGTCGTGCATTCATTTTCCATACTCGTGACACGGATCTCGCCGCCCAACCTATCTATAATTGTTTTTGCAATTGCCAGCCCTAAACCATAACCGCCGTTTTCATGCGTTCGGGAAGGGTCTGCTCTGTAAAATCTGTCAAAAACCCTGGGCAAGTCTTGTTTTGCTATCCCTTTTCCACTATTTTTTATCAAAAATAATACTTGGCGTTTTGATTTTTTGAGCATTATCTCAATCTGCCCATTTTCATTTGTATATTTTATAGCATTATCCAATAAAATCGCGACAACCTGTTTAGCTCTTGCCGGGTCGCCTTTAATAATTATGTCAGGTTCTAGAGAATAGGAAAGTTTAATATCTTTTTCAAGCACTCCTGCTTCCATCGACGATATCACATCATTAACTGCATTGCTGATATTAAACGGCTTTTTATGTGTTTGAAAATTTATGTCCTCTATCTTAGCCAAAGACAAAAGCTCATTAATAAGTTTTGTCATTCTATCTGTTCCGATTTTTATATAGCCAAGCCATTTTATTTGACTTTTAATCGTCTTTTCCTGATTTGCCAATAGGGCGTCATAATTGGCATTTATAATTGAAAGTGGTGTTTTTAATTCATGAGAAGCATCAGCAACAAATTGTTTCTGCTTTTCCCATGCTTCGGCAATTGGTTTAATCGCCCGGTTGGCAAAGTAACGGCTAATAATAAAAATAACTAAAAGCATTAATAAACCCACGAAAATTAAGGTAGTAAGCAGTTCAAACAATCTTTTATTGGATTCTGTCACATCAATAAACATCATCTGATAGCTATTTTCCATGGAGGTATATTCTTGTCCGTTTTCGAGAATTAGATGCTTGTTCAAGGGAACTATAGCATATTGCCATTGTCTGCCCTCCAAGGTTATGGTAGAATTATTTTTTTTATTACTCCAGGCAGTCCCGGCAGCTTTATAATAAGCTTCCTCCGGCAGCTCAATCAAAGAGTCGATATTTAAAATCCGGCCAGCCGCGTCTACCTCAATAATAAATGAAAGAGAATCATCCGGAGAAAATTTATGGACAGTAGACGTGATTACACCTTTTCCGATATCATCAGGAAAGCCGGTTCCTTCTATTTTTATTTGCATACCGGATCTTGGGTTTAACTTGTTTTGAATTTCCGAATGAATATTGTTATAGGTAATAAAATAAATGATAGCAAACGCTGCAATCATCACCAGCGAAGTAATTGACATATTAAGAATAAGAAATTTGTTGCGCAGCTTTGTAAACATTCTATGCTCTGTCCTTTACCGTTTTAAGACATATCCCGCACCTCGTATAGTACGAATGGAAACTTCAGATTCCAGATTACTTACTTTTTTTCTTAAAAGGGATATATGTATTTCTACACGGTTGTCTTCCGCATCAGTATTATAACCCCATAGTTTTTCAATAATAATTTCTTTGGAAATAATCATGCCGTTTCTTTTTATCAGCAGTTCCAATAATTGTGATTCTTTTAAGGTAAGTTTTAGCTCCCTGTTTCCACAGCCAAGTATAAGAGTAAGCGGATTCAGTTCAAGATCTCCATATTTAAGTATGCCGTCATTCAGCAGTTGTGTTTTTCTCCGGCCCAGAGCACGCAAACGGGCCAATAATTCATCAGTGTGAAATGGTTTGGCCAAATAATCATCAGCGCCGCTGTCCAGACCAATTACCTTGTCCTCTGTTTCGCCCCTTGCCGTTAACAGAATAACCGGCGTTTCAATACCGTTTCGCCGCAATTCTTTGAGTATTTTTATACCATCCATTTTAGGAAGCATAATATCCAGAATTATAATATCATAAATGTCCGAAAGCCCGCAGTCCAATCCGTCTTCACCATTGTACGCCAAATCAACGCTATAGTGATTTTTTTTAAGGACTTGAGCCACTGCTTCAGCCATATACTTCTCATCTTCCACCATCAAAATCCTCATTTTTCATGCCTCCTTGTCCAATAGTTCAAACTGATAAGGACAAGATATCCATAGCATAGGAGGTACCGGCCCTATGCTATGGATTCTTTTCTGCTTGATTACCTATTTCTCAGCATCTTTGCCTTTAAATGTCATTGCACCATCAGCGCCTATTGTCACGCCGTCGGGAGCCTTATCACTCCAGGTCTTACCGCCGTCTGTGGAGTAGCTTTTAACACCGTTTTCTACTCTGCAAAGCAAGCCTTTCCCTTCACCATCTTTAGGCGGAATCCCGTTCGAAATAGTGGTTTTGCCGTCTTTATCGCTGACAGTTACGCCTTCCGGGGCCTTATCACTCCAGGTCTTACCGTCGTCCGTAGAAAAGCTTCTAATGCCATTATGCACTTTGCACAAAAGCTTAGAAATAGCCGGTTCTGTGGAAGATATCGAATCAGTTGCAAATGCCGTACCAACGCCTATCGTGGCGACAAGCGCCCCGCTAAGAAGGGCAAGGCCTACTTTCTTTTTTGTTGTGTCCAGCATTGATGAAATTTTGGTTTTCATGTTTATGATACCTCCTATGTTTTTTTGTAAGCAGCTGCCTTACATTTATTATCATAAACACTCAACCTTTAATGAAACTTTAAAAAAATCAAAACAGGCCATTTTACTGGCCTGAGAAGGCATGAAAACAGGCATGCCGGGAAATTTACTGCAAAGTTTTTAAAACCTGGCGGACTTGTTCCAGAGTAAAATCAAGATCGGCATCCGTATGTACGGTTGCTAAAAATACGGCCTCATACTGGCTGGGGGCTAAATAAACACCCCGTTCCAGCATCCCCCTGTAATAACAGGCAAACATTTCCAGATTAGAAGTACAGGCACTCTCAAAATCCTTAACCTTTTCCCCCGTGAAAAAAACTGAAAACATCGCCCCGATCATGTTTACGGCCACCGGCAGCCCGGCATCAGCGGCTAATTCGCTGATGCCCCCGGCCAGGCGCAGCGTCTTTTTCTCCAGGTTTTCATAGGTTCCCGGCTTTTGCAGGATTTTCAGGGTCGCCCGACCGGCAGCCATCGCCAAAGGATTCCCGGAGAGGGTCCCTGCCTGGTAAACAGGCCCGCGCGGGGCGATCTGCTCCATGAATTCCCGTTTGCCGCCATAGGCCCCGACAGGCAGTCCGCCGCCGATAATTTTTCCTAAACAAGTCAGGTCAGGCTCAATCTTAAAGCGTTCCTGGGCCCCACCGTAACTTACCCGGAAACCGGTCATTACTTCATCGAAAATCAATAAAGACCCGGATTCAGCCGTAAGTTCACGCAAACCCTCCAGGAATCCCGGTTCCGGTAAAACGACTCCCATATTACCCGCGACCGGCTCCAGGATAACTGCCGCAATATCTTCCCCTTCCCGGGCAAAGATTTCTCTTAAACCGGCCAAATCATTATAACGGGCGGAAATCGTGGTTGAAGCTGTCTGCGCCGGCACCCCCGGGGAATCCGGCACCCCGAAGGTCAGGGCCCCGCTGCCCGCTTTAATTAACAAGGCGTCGGCATGGCCATGATAGCAGCCGGCAAATTTTACAATCCTGGTCCGGCCCGTCACCGCCCGGGCCAGGCGCAGGGCGCTCATGGTCGCTTCTGTCCCGGAATTGACCATCCGGACCATGTCCATCGCCGGATAGGCCTTAATGACCTCTTCCGTCAAATCTGTTTCCAGTTCCGTAGGAGCGCCATAGCTCGTACCTGTTTCCGCCGCTTTCTTAAGCGCCTCCACAACCTCGGGATGAGCATGGCCGGCGATCAGGGGCCCCCAGGAAGCCACATAATCAAGATAGCTGTTCCCGTCGATATCCCAGATCCTGGCGCCTGCCCCGCGTTCGATAAAGACAGGATCCCTGCCCACTGATTTAAAGGCCCGCACCGGGGAATTTACGCCTCCCGGAATTACTTTTTGGGCCCGTAAAAAAGCCTGACGGCTTTTTTCTGTCTGCAAAGTCATTGCTTAACCCCCTTAAAATAAAGCTGAATCCTGCAAATTATAAAATCAGATCAGCTCAGATCATACCTGAAAATGCAGAACTGCAGATATTTATTTCATATATTTAATTGCCGCTTGGCTGTTTCAATTCCTCATAGGCAGGCTAAAGTGGAAGAAGCCTTCCGCCCGGGTTGATGCAAATACTGATGTATTCCCCCAGCCATACGTCCGAAACACGAGCTCGACTTCTTCCAATAATATTATATCAAAAAATTCAAAGTTTCAATTCCTCATAGGTAGGCTAAAACCCTTTGGGTCAGGCTCGCTGTGGCATTTTTTAGAGGTGTTTCAATTCCTCATAGGTAGGCTAAAACCAATGCCGTCATCCTCCGTGGTTACGCTGCCATCCTCAAGTTTCAATTCCTCATAGGTAGGCTAAAACCCGGAAGCGGGAATTTGATTGCTTGTCATCTGATAGAGTTTCAATTCCTCATAGGTAGGCTAAAACCACATAGAAAAAGACCTTGATGCCTTAGAGATTGTTTGTTTCAATTCCTCATAGGTAGGCTAAAACCATAAAATCACCTCGGACAGTCATGGGGTACGACCGGAGTTTCAATTCCTCATAGGTAGGCTAAAACCTTATAGATATCAGCAATAATGGCTTTCAGGTCCTTGGTTTCAATTCCTCATAGGTAGGCTAAAACCTCACGGGTGACAACCGGGTCTTTTTTGGCGTAGGCATGTTTCAATTCCTCATAGGTAGGCTAAAACCCCCCCAAAAAACGGCCAAAAAATAACGTTTTTTAAAAACGAATTTTATATAATCTTTGAAATATTAACAAGAAATATTCTTTAAAAACCTTATCAACTCTGGATTTTTTTATTTTGGCCTATTCGTCGCTCCCTAGGCATTTTTACACTATTATAGATCGACGTCTTCTATAAGATATTATCATCACCTCCTTTTTTTTAAGGCCCATTGTTTCACGCTGGAGTATTTTGTTGTCCTAAAAGTATAATAAATTATGGAGTCCTCATCCTCATTAATAATTTGGGCCAATTCCATCTTTAGCTTTTTATAATTAGCCTCAGAAATCTCACCTTCAAATACTGAATTCTGCACCCAGTAAAGATATTTCCGGGAACGTTTTAATACTTTTGCCACTCTTTTTACACTTATATCATATGATGACAAACAACAGAATCACCTCAAGCCTTACCAGGAGGCAACAAACGGTTCATAAGTCTGTTCACCTATTAAGTGCTTTTCCAATTTATAGAGTTCCAAGCTAATCAAGACATTCAAGTGGTTTTTCGGTGGTCTTCTGATTGCATAATATTTAATTACATATATTTATTTAAGTTTAACACTCGGCAGCATTTTTCTGTAGTAGTTATTCCTTTCTTTTTTTTAACTATTTGAAAATAACAAATATCTCCTTCAGAATATCAATC
>DATMXV010000182.1:0-4100 GCA_035561335.1 Desulfitobacteriaceae bacterium | reverse complement strand
TTATAACATTGTTTGGAAATACTTATCTTTTTGACATTCCAACTTATCAGCTATACTCCAACATTCTTCCCAACTCTTATTTGGCTGCCGCCGCCAGAAAACCATCGCAGCCCGCATTTTTTCCGCACAATTATCCAATATACTCTGAGGTGGATTACCCCCCCAGACTTTTACCCAATCAAGATAACATTGAACTAATTCCGGTGAATTCCGTTGTAAATAACCATGAGTATAAATACAGGCTATCCATTGTTGGCAACTTTCCTCCGCCCCCCGTACATAGGTCTTATTATCCAGATCCAATCCGGAAATTAATAAAAGTATAAACAAAAAATAGATCCTGATAACCTGGCGCAAGTGTTCAGGATTAAGCTGCAGGAGCTCCGCAAGTCTTCCCAAAGGTCTTAAAAATACTTTCACAGATGGGTCATTGTACGAACAAATACCAAAAGCCGTAATTGAGATTGGGAATAGTTCCGTCATATTGCTTTCTTGCAAGTGGTTTATAAGTTCCCTTTCAATTTGCTGCAAGCGCTGTTCTTTAGCAGCCAACTGTTCGGTTGTCTCCCGTAAGAAGGCCTGGGCATCGGCCGGACGTTCAGGAAGTTCTTCAGCCCATTCCCGCAAACGCGAACGGCGTGGCAATAATATATCCAAAACTGAACCGGTTTCCAGATGCAAATTTCGAAAGGCATTACGTACCCGGTCCGGATCCCGGTAAAGACCACGCATCAGAACTTCCGCACTGCGCGGGATTTCCATAGATTCTTCAAATCTTACCAAAGCTTCTCCATTTCGTTCCGGAAACTTTAATCCCATTATATGTTCAATTTCCAGGCGTAGTGAAGACATATACACTCCCCCTTTGCCACCTGTTCTTTTACTTTTTGCTTTCATCATATGGAAACAAAGGTAACTTAAGACCATTAAAAATCATAAATTTGACCCCAATACCAGAGTTTGCTAGAATAGGTAAGATCCTAAGAAGAAACGAGCTGAATTTAATGCCGATTTCCACATATCAAGGCTTAACTTTAGATGATTTCCAAAAACAGGCCTTGGAAGCAATTGATGCCGGACAGTCTGTAATTGTTGCTGCGCCAACCGGGACCGGAAAAACACTTATCGCTGATTATTTAATTGAAAAAGCTGTTCTTGAGCAGAGCAGGGTAATCTACACGGCGCCTATTAAAGCCCTGAGTAATCAAAAGTTTAAAGATTTCAAAAAACAGTTTGGTGATTCAACCATAGGAATTATGACAGGGGATGTTGTCCTTAATCCAACTGCCCCCATTTTAATTATGACAACAGAAATATTCCGCAACCAGGTAATAACCGAAGATCCAAATCTCAACATTGTCTCATATGTTATCTTCGATGAAATCCACTGGTTAAATGATGAAGAGAGAGGCACGGTCTGGGAAGAATCCATCATTTTAGCACCTCAACATATCCGGATTTTAGGACTAAGCGCCACAATCGCCAATGCCAGGCAATTAACTGACTGGATAAAAAATATCCGTCAGGAAGAGATAATTCTAATTGAGGAAGAAAAACGGGTTGTACCCTTAGAATATTATTATTATTCCAAGGAAACAGGTTTGACAACCTACTCAAAACTTTGGAATTATTACTTAAAAAAGCACAAAAAAAATAAAACTGAAAACTTACCTTTTTCAGCGACAAATCATTTGGACCTAATCCGGACTATCCAGAATAATTATCTGCCTGCTTTATACTTTGTTTTCAGCCGCAAACAATGTGCCGATAAGGCCCGGGAACTGGCAGGAATTGCCAACTTTTTAAAAGCCAAAGACCGTACCAAAGTTGAGGAACTCTTCAACAGTCATTTTGGCGATGAAAGTAACTGGTCTTTGTCAACCCAACGACTTAAACGCCTTTGTACCAAAGGAATTGCCTACCATCACGCCGGGCTTTTACCAAACCAGAAAGTAATTGTCGAAGAATTATTCCAACAAAAACTTATTCAGGTTCTCTATTGTACTGAAACCTTTAGTGTTGGCATTAACTATCCTGTTAAATCTGTTTGTTTTGATTCCCTAAAAAAGTATGACGGTAAAGAATTCCGCACTTTAGCCAATCATGAATTTTTTCAAATGTCCGGCAGAGCCGGGCGCAGAGGAATTGACGAAAAAGGTTATTCCTTTGCTTTAATTGATCTGAACAATATGGAAAGAGGTCCTCTTCCCCGCTTCCAGATAAACCGTTTAGAACCTCTTACAAGCCAATTTAAGCTTACTTATAACACAGTACTTAATCTTACTTCCACTTTGAATCCGGAACAGATTAATACCTATTTTCAAAAAAGTTTTGCCGCTTACAGCTATACCCAAAGTTCCAAATCAATCGAAAATAAGTTAAATGAAGTTAGGCGGAAAATAGATTCTTCCCGCCCTTACGTATGTGAAAATATAAATTCTTTCAGTTGTCCGGTCAAACGTCATCCCAAACAAAAAGAGCTGACTCGCCTGAAAAATGCCTATAGAGTATTGGGACCGCGCAAACAACGACGAATTTACGGCCGGGAGATAGCCCGCAAAATCCGGACCTGGGAAAAGTTATTGAAGAGCCCTCCTATAGACTGCCCGGCCAACCGTCAATCTTCCTGTGACGAACACCGCGATTCTTATATTGCCCTTCAACAGCAATTTAATCAGTTGCAAAAAGTATTAGCTGATTTACCGGACCAGAATACTTTCCTCAAAGAATTCGAACATAAAAAAAATCAACTAAGACAAATGGGCTATTTAAGAGATGATGAATTATTACCCCGCGGCCATTTTGCAAGCCGTATATATATCCAGGAATTATTAGTAACCGAATTGGTTTTTTCCGATTTATTCTCAAAATTAGACGATGACCAAATTAACGCCTTAATTTCCGGGATTGATTTTGAAGCCCGAAAAAGCGACTTGTTTTTTAAATTCCCCGCTATCGATTGGACACCGGTTAAGGAGATCATTCAATATATCAAAAGCATCTGTGGCGAAGAATCTGTACGTTTTGATCCCAGAGTTGCGGTAATCTCCTACGCTTGGAGTCAAGGTAAACTATTCAGCCAGGTCCAAAATTTATGTAACCTGGACGAAGGTGATATTATAAGCGTCTTCAGACGTACTATTGATATTCTAAGGCAAATGAAAGAGACTGTCGCTGATTCAGGATTACGCAACCGTTTGAAAACCTGTATGGATAAACTCGACCGGGATGAAGCCTCAATTTTAGAACTGTAAACTGATTATGATTAAAGAGAACAGCACCGTAAGCAAAAACTAGACGGTGCTGTTATTTATGAATTGTCTTTAGAGAGTAATCTGTATAAGTCCGAGAAATCACCGGAGTTTTTTGTTTGTGTCTTATCAGGAGAATCATCCAGTAAAAACGTTTTCAGACCTAACTCCCGGATAAGCAGATCTTCAGCAGGTTGATTCCCCACGATAAGAAATTCAGTTGGATCCAAATTAAGTTTTTCGGCCATTTCCGCAAAGAATCCCCCATGCGGTTTGCAATAATGAAAATCCTCAATAGACGGTATAATCGCAAACTGTTCTGCTGAGAGTTCCGCCCAACTAATACGTTCAACAATTGCTCCCAAAGGCAGGACCGGATTGGAAACTAAGGCCGTCATATATCCTTGTTGAACTGTAAAATCTACAATTTTTTTCCCTTCAGGATTAGTTTTGGACATACATTGCAGAGCCGGAAAATCAGCAGCATAAAATTCCTCAAAAATTGGCCGTAAAGTATTGCAAGTTAAGCCGGTGGCCTTAGAAAAATCATCAAAAAATGTTTGCATATTAGTACGCTCAGGCTTTGGTTCCTTGATCATAACGTCGATAGACCGGAATAACTGTTTGGTAAATCTGTCTGATGGTAAATATTGTAAAAAACGAGGGGATAAAAGGCCTGCATAGTTACGCATAAACTCTGCCTGATCCCCTGAAAATAATACACCATCCAAATCAAAAAGAATAGCGCGTATCAATTTCGTCCCTCCATTTGAGACATATTGATTCCAGAAAAAATATTCTTGTTTTTTTAATTATTTATATATTCGGCTTTTAAATCTAATTATCCTT
>DATMXV010000181.1:0-3469 GCA_035561335.1 Desulfitobacteriaceae bacterium | reverse complement strand
AGCAAAAACCTGGTTTACCCTGGTTTTTGCTCTGTTTCTATATACTTTGTTATTAGACGGCTACGGCTTAAAAACCGCCGCAGGCCGGCTATTCCTTGATCAGCTCAAAGTTTTTCCTGTACAGTCCTCGATCACCGGATATGAACTGCAGAAGTCCAAGCAGGCGCCGGAGCAGGATTTCGAACAAAAGCAGATGGAATATGACAAGCTCAAAGAAAGGACAGGTTACAAGAACATCCAAAGGATGACTAATAATCTTAATGTCGCCTATAAAAAGGTGGCCGCCAATAAGATCGTTTTTTATACGAGAACCTGGACAAGGCATTCAGGTTTAATTTCCGCCGCCCCCTGTAAATCAGGCCTGCCTTGGTGTATTCTGGTAGTGACCCCAGGAAACCGGACCGGGAGGATGTTGAGATGCGCAAAATCTTCGATGCCCATATTCACCTGGACAAGTATCAGCAGGAAGAAGTTGAAATAATCCTTCAGGATGCCGAGGGGGTCATTACGGTTTCCGGCGATCTGGAATCCTGCAAAACAAACCTGGAATTGGCCAAGACTTTTTCCGTGGTATATCCGGCATTTGGTTTCCATCCGGAACAGTCTCTCGCCGGGGAAAAAGAACTTGAGGCCCTCATTCAATGGATCAGAAGGGCAAAAGATAAAGCAATTGCTGTCGGAGAGGTCGGTCTCCCTTATTATTTACATAAGGAAAATAAGCTGAACACAAGTTTGGCTGAGTATGTTATCTGCCTGAATGAATTCATCAAACTAAGCAAAGAGCTGGAAAAGCCGGTCGTTCTCCATGCTGTTTATGAAGATGCCCAAACAGCCTGTGATTTGCTGGAAAGGCACTCTGTCAGCAGGGCCCATTTTCATTGGTTTAAAGGGGAACCGGCGCTAGTATCCAGACTGATTGCCAACGGGTACCATATTTCTGTTACCCCTGATTTGTTATATAAGAAACGGACTCAGGAACTGGTAAAGGCGTTTCCCTTAGAAAAAATAATGGTGGAAACAGACGGGCCCTGGCCTTTTGCAGGCCCTTTTGCCGGAATGCTGACCCGGCCGCTCCTGCTGCATCAGACACTTGAGGGGATCGCCGGCCTTAAGGGTGAATCATTAGCTGCGGTCTATGGTCAGGTCTATGAAAATACCAGAAAATTCTATGCGTTGTAAAATAAAAATCGTGCGTATGGACCGCCGCGTCCGGTAAAGACTCACCGGCTGAAGAAAAATCCTGAAATTTTTCGCAAATACTTCCCGAAAGGAGCCCACCCATTATGCCCCTGAAGCTAATCCGCAATGACATTACCAAAATGTCAGTCGATGTCATCGTCAACGCCGCGAATACCGCCCTGAAAATGGGCGGCGGCGTCTGCGGCGCAATCTTTTCTGCGGCCGGAGCGGAGAAGCTGCAGGCGGAATGTGACCGGATCGGCAAATGCAAGGTCGGCGAAGCTGTCCTGACAAAGGGCTATAACCTTCCGGCCAGGTATGTTATCCATGCAGCCGGGCCTATTTGGCGCGGCGGCAGCGCCAATGAAGCTGATCTCTTAAGAAACTGTTATCTCCAGGCGCTGGCCCTTGCCTGGAAACACGGTTGCCAATCGATCGCCTTTCCCTTGATCTCCTCCGGGATCTATGGCTACCCTAAGGACCAGGCGCTCCGGATTGCGATCTCGGCAATCAGTGAATTTCTCAGGAACCGGGAGATGACGGTTTATTTGGTTGTCTACGATAAAAACGCCTTTGTTTTAAACGAAAAGCTTTTCTCGGCCCTGGAAAAGTATCTTGATAAGAACTACATAGAAGAACGCCGGTTTCCTGAAGATCGCCGCTTGAATAAACCCTATCATTTGGAACAGCTCCAGGATATCCGGGAAGAACACCTCCAATATGATTCTGCCGCCGGACCTGAGCAAAAGAAAAAGAGAAGCCTTGCAGATCTCCTTGGCCGATTGGATGAATCTTTTGCCCAAATGCTCCTGCGGCTGATTGATGAAAAAGGTCTGACAGATGTGGAAACGTACAAAAAGGCCAATCTTGACCGCAAGCTGTTTTCTAAAATCCGCAGCGGAAAAGGGTACAACCCCAGCAAGGCCACAGCTCTGGCCTTGGCGATTGCTCTTGAACTTAATCTGGATGAAACCGATGATCTCCTGAGTAAAGCCGGCTACACCTTGTCCCACAGCAATAAATTTGATGTCATTATCGAGTATTTTATTGAGGAAGGAAACTACAATATCCACGAGATTAATGAAGCCCTGTTTGCTTTTGACCAGGCAATCCTTGGCGGATAATTGTCGCTTCACAAGCGACCAACCGGCTCTTGCAATTTGTTATCCTTTAATAATAAAAAAAGAATGGGGGATAACAAGATGAAAACAAACCTGACGGAGCTGGTATTCATCCTGGATAAGAGCGGTTCGATGTCCGGGCTGGAGAGCGATACCATAGGCGGATACAACGCTATGCTGAAAAAACAGCAGGAAGAACCCGGGGAAGCGCTTGTGACAACAGTCTTATTTGATGACAATTACGTACTCCTGCATGACAGAACAAATATCAAAGGGATCCGTCCTATCAGCGAAAAAGATTATTTTGTCGGCGGCCGTACGGCCCTGCTTGACGCGATCGGCAGGACGATTCATAAGATTGAAAATGCCCGCAAGCAGACCGCACAGGAGCAGAGGGCAGACAAGGTAATGTTCGTGATCACGACTGACGGCATGGAAAACGCCAGCCGGGAATATAGCATGGAAAAGGTCAGGGCAATGATTGAGCGGCAGAAAGAAGAATACGGCTGGGAATTTATTTTCCTGGGGGCCAATATTGACGCGATTGCCACGGCTGCGCGATTCGGGATCAGTGCTAACAGGGCGGCCAACTATCATGCTGACAGGGAAGGGACAAGGCTGAATTATGAGGCCCTGAGTAATATTGTAAGTGAGTTGCGGGCGGGCGGGACGCTTGCAGACAGTTGGAAAGCGGAAATTGATGAAGACTATGAAAAGCGGAAATAAAAATGAGTATTAACCCAATTAAGCTCATGGGGAACTGGGATGAGGCGATGACAAAAACAAAGGGGTGATTTCTGTGAAAATTTTTATTGCCGGGCCCAGAGCCATCAAGACTATTGACAAAAAAATTGACGAAGGCCTGAAAAAAATAATTAACTGGAAATTCACCGTATTGGTTGGCGATGCAAACGGCATGGATAAAGCAATTCAACAGTTTTTTTTCGAACACCATTATCAGGATGTATTTGTTTATGCCAGTCAGGGTAAGGCCAGAAACAACGTCGGAAATTGGCCTATTCAAGCTGTTGAGGTAGCTGATAAAGTCAAAGGTTTCGCCTTTTATGCAGCTAAAGATAAATCGATGGCTGAAAATGCTGATTATGGATTTATGATATGGAATGGAAAAAGTAAGGGGACGTTAAATAATATAATTAATCTTACTAAAC
>DATMXV010000180.1:0-6350 GCA_035561335.1 Desulfitobacteriaceae bacterium | reverse complement strand
TGCTGATTGAAAGGTTGGAAAATGATCATTGGAACTATAAAAATTAAATTTTATGCATCATGGGTCCATTCTCTTAAAGAGAAACGGATGATTGTTAAAAGTATCTGTACCAAAGTACGCAATAAATATAACGTGTCGATTGCCGAGGTTGCTGAACAGGATACCCCTCAGATTATTGTCTTGGGTATTGCCTGTGTCGCGGGCGAAATGAAACTGGCTGACAGTATTATAGATAATATCCTGAATTTTATTGAGCAGTGTACTGGAGCTGAGATCATTAAGATTGAGCGGGAGATGCTTTAAAATATTCAATTCGCGTTAGCTCCGTCTTGAATATACTGCCAGATAAATGTTAATATTAAGGAAATTAGGATATTTACTATTCCATAATTATAAGAATAAGTAATCCCGGATACGAAAGGAAACAATCACTGATTATTAATTTAAAGGGGGTATTACTTATGGGAAAGATAGTAAATAGTTATATTCTGCCGCATCCTCCGATAATAGTACCTGAGATTGGTCAGGACAGAGAAGAAGTTGCTGCTGCCGCTGAGACAATCAGGGCTGTTAAGAGAGCTGCGCAAGAAATTGCCCTGGATAATCCGACAACGATTATCTTATCTTCACCGCATGCGCCTTGTTTTAAGGATTTTGTCTATATAACAAATTCAGAAGATCTTTTTGGCGATTTCAGGTCATTTGGCGAACCAAAATTGGAATTTCATTTTAAAAACAATTCTGAGCTGGTTGCCGGGATTATCAAAAAGGCAGAATTAGCCGGAATTAATGCAGGGACCTTGGGCAGCAGGATAAAAGAAGAATATGGCATTCCTGACATGCTTGACCATGGAGCGTTGGTACCGCTTTATTTCATTAGAAAAGAAACTGGCAATTTTAAACTGGTAATTATTTCAACTCCCTTTATGCCTTTGATTGATCTGTACAGATTCGGTAAGTGTATAGCTGAGGCAGTAAAATCTTCTGCCGAAAATGTTGTCTATGTGGCAAGCGGGGATTTGTCCCATCGGTTAACAGTTGATGCCCCGGCAGGATATAACCCGCAAGGGCGCGAGTATGATCAATATCTGATTGCCAAAATCAAAGAGGCTGCTGTGGAGGATTTACTGAATATAGATGAAAACCGGATGGAAACAGCGGGTGAATGTGGGACCCGTTCCTTTATTATGATGCTTGGGGCATTAGATGGGCTCAAGCTGGAAACAGATATTTTTTCTTATGAAGGTCCTTTCGGTGTGGGCTATCTTGTTGCCAAAGTAGGCGGCTTTGCAAAGGATAAGGAAAATGATTTTTTGGACAATTACTGGTGTAATCAAAAAAAAGGCCTGAACACTATCAGGCAGAATGAGAGTGACCTGGTAAGACTTGCCCGCCAAACGCTGGAGACATTTGTAAAAGAAAAGAGAAAGATTAATATTCCGGAAGGGCTTTCGTCTGATTTATCTAATAAGCGTGCCGGGGTTTTTGTTTCAATCAAAAAAAACGGCCAGCTCAGGGGATGTATTGGTACTATTGGCCCTACCAGAAAAAATATTGCTGAGGAGGTCATTAACAACGCCATAAGTTCCGGAACTCAAGATCCCCGTTTCAAGCCGGTAAGCGAGGCAGAGCTGGCTGAACTTGTCTATTCGGTTGATGTGCTGGGAGAACCGGAAAAAATCAATTCCATCCAGGAGTTGGATGTAAACAGATACGGGGTTATAGTGACTTCAGGATTGAGGCGGGGACTCCTTCTGCCGGACCTGGAAGGGGTAGAAACTCCGGAACAACAGGTTGCCATTTCTTTGCAAAAAGCCGGGATAGGTAATTCTGAAAAATTTGAGCTGGAAAGATTTGAAGTAATCCGTTACAAATAGAAGACAGCTAAAATAATTTTGGCTCAGTCACAATGGAAGATTTAATTGAAGAAGTAATGGGTAAAATTCAAGTTGATGAGAATATTTATTGGGTTAAGGGTATAATAGCGATTGAGGAATTAAATGATCAGTCAGGTGTAAAATACTTGTCATTATACAGAGAATCAGTATGGTTTTCTGTATTTTTCTAATAAGCAAAGGAAGCGGAAGTCTGAGTGTGGAAACATAATTGGCAATTAAGAAGAATTTGTCTGCCAAAAAATATTGATTGAGAATAGGGGGAGTAATTAATGAAAAAATGGTTAATCCCAATAGGGATCATTGTTATTCTGGGTGTGATGTTAACTTCGGGTTATAATAACTTAGTAAAGAATTCGGAAAATGTTAATGGAAAATGGAGCCAGATCCAAAATCAGCTGCAGCGCAGAGCTGATTTAATTCCTAATCTGGTGGAGACTGTAAAGGGATATGCCGCCCAGGAAAAAAGTATTTTTACCGAGGTTGCCGAAGCAAGAGCAAAGTTGGCAGGAGCGGCAACTGTGGGAGAAGCAGCCCAGGCTGATCAAGCTTTAACCGGTGCTTTGAGCAGGTTATTGGCAATTGCCGAGAACTATCCGCAGTTAAAGTCTGATGCAAATTTCCGGGCCTTACAGGACGAGCTTGCCGGTACGGAAAACCGCATAGCAACTGCCCGGATGGATTATAATAATGCTGTCCAGTTATACAATACTAAAATCAAGACTTTTCCAACATCTCTTTATGCCGGTATATTCGGCTTTGGACAAAAGGATTATTTTGAAGCGGAGGAAAATGCCAACAAAGTTCCGGGAGTTAACTTTTCGCAATAACACAGGCAGGTAAAACGAAGGGAATGATACTAGATGAAGAGGATAACCCTTCTTGTCTTGCTGATCTCATTTTTGACAACAGTGTCAACCCCGTTAAAGGCGGAAGATACTTCTATTCCTCAACCGGCCAGTCAATTTTACGTTTTGGATCAGGCAGATATTCTTGATCAAAATACCGAACAGACCATTATTTCGACTTCTGTCGACTTGCAACAAAAGACAAAGGCCCAAATCGTGGTTGTTACCGTAAACACTCTCAATGAAAGAGCACCTGAGGATTATGCCTTGGCTATTCTGCGGGGATGGGGTATTGGTGATAAAAATTTAAATAACGGGTTATTATTGCTTGTTGCCAAAGATGACCGTATTTCCCGGATTGAAGTGGGGTACGGTCTCGAAGGGGCTTTGCCTGATGCCAAAACCGGTCAGATTCAGGACGAGTATATGATACCGTATTTCCAGGCAAATGATTATAATAAAGGGATTCTGAACGGCTACCTTGCCTTAGCCCAGGTTGTGGCACAGGAGTATCAGGTTACCCTGGAGACAGGTCCTCCCCAAACCTTGCCGACGGTACCTTCAACAACTTATCACCTGCCGGGCTGGGCGATATTTATTATTGTAATCCTGGCTGGCTTCCTGCTTTATCTGGACCAGCGTTTCCTTAACGGCTTTCTGCTGGGCCTGATTTTGGGTATGTTGTTCCGGGGCAGAGGCGGCGGCGGAGGCTTCGGCGGGGGAGGCGGTTTTGGCGGCGGCGGAGGCAGCACAAGACGCTGGTAAATATAAAAATATAAAATTGACATCTTAAGTTATATTAAATATAATCTTTATAAATTAAATACAAATTTCAGGTGTCCGTTTGGAGGAAGAATAGGGAACCGGGTGTAAATCCCGGGCGGGCCCGCCACTGTCAAGGTGAGTTTAAGGCAAATTGCCACTCCGCAAGGGGGAAGGTTGCCTTGAAATGATGAACCTGAGCCAGGAGACCTGCCTGAAATTATCTAAACCGTTTCGAGGGAAAGCGGTTAGGTGAGGATGATGGAAAATCCACGCCATATTTGGCTGTGGTTTTTTTTATGTTAGGAGGAGTAATTTGAAAGCAGCTGTTTTAAAGGGAATAAAAGAATTATCTCTCAGGGAGGTGGAGACTCCGGTCTGCGGACCGGGAGATGTTTTGCTTAAGTCAGCTGCCTGCGGGATCTGCAGGACAGATTTGAAATGTTTCAGTCATGGCCAGCGGGACCTTAATCTGCCCAGGATCCTGGGGCATGAAATAAGCGGGACGGTGGCGGACCTGGGCAGTGGTGTTACCCAGCCGGCTAAGGGGGAAAGGGTACAGGTGGCCCCCGGAATCCCTTGTGGCGCCTGCCGGTACTGCTTGCGGGGGCAGGATAATTTATGTTCTTTTATGAATATTTTGGGGTTTCACAGGGACGGGGGATTTGCGGAGTTTGTTTTAATCCCGGCTGAGGGTGTCAGGAATGGGGTACTGCAGTGTATCCCCGAACATCTTTCATTTGCCGAGGCTGCCTTGACCGAGCCCTTAGCCTGCTGTGTAAACATGCAGGATTCTCTGGAGGTAAGTGAGGAGGACCAACTGCTTATCATTGGCGCTGGTCCTTTAGGGATCCTAAATGCTAAATTGGCCAAGGCCAGGGGCGTACAAAAAATAATCGTTCTTGAAGAAAATAAAAATAGACTGGCAAGGGCGGTGAACTATGAATTTGACTATTTTATTGATTCGAATAAAGCAAATGCTTCCAAGGAGATATGGAATCTGACAAAAGGTATGGGCGTAGATGTGGCAATTCCCTGTTGCCCAGGTATTGAGCCCTTCGCCCAGGGAATAGATCTCTTGTCAAAAAGAGGCCGTTTTGGTTTTTTCAGCGGTTTAATGGGAAAAGACTCTCTGGGGGTTGATTTAAACCTTATTCACTACAAAGAATTATTTCTTTCAGGGGCCTACGGCTGTTCCATAGGTCATAACAGGGAGGCTTTAAGCTTATTGCACACAGAAAAAATCAAAGTAAGGGATATGATTACCAAAAGGATTTCTCTGGATGATGTGCTTGCAGGATTGGAGATGGTACGGAACCAGGCGGAAATATCTGTGGTAATTGAATATTAACGTATGGGGGTCAAGAATATTTGATATTAGTTAATTTTAAGGAGGTAAAAAATATGTCTGCAGAAAAGGCCAAAGCCTTCGGCGCTGTGGTGGCCAAACTTATTAATTCAGAAAATCTGACGCGGAGCGAAGCCAGGGAGATGTTTTTTCAAATTTTAAATAATGAACAATCAGATATGCAGCAAGGGGCATTTTTGGCGGCTCTTACTGCCAAGGGGGCTACGGCTGAGGAGATTGCCGGAGTTTGGGAAGCCATATATGAACTGGATACTGTTAAGGTAGATCCTGAGGCAGATCTTCCTTTGGTAGACAACTGCGGTACCGGGATGGATACTCTGAAAACCTTTAACATCAGTACCGCTGCTTCGATTATCGCGGCGGCAGAAGGAATCCCTATGGCTAAACATGGGGCCCGGGCTATCAGCTCAGTATGCGGGACAATAGATATCCTGGAGGAATTGGGCGTTGATGTGGAATGTGATTCTGAGGTGGTTAAAAAAAGTATCGAAAACGCGGGAATTGGTATTTTTAACGGGATGAGTCCTAAGGTCCATCCCCAAGCTTTGGGCCGGATTCTTTCCCAGATTTCTTTTGGAACTGTGCTGAATATTGCAGCTTCGCTTGCCAATCCTGCTTTGCCCAAATACGCAGTGCGCGGCGTATATGCCAAGGAAATGCTGGAGCCGGTAGCTCTGGTAATGAGGGAAATAGGATACAAAAAAGCCCTTGTTGTTCATGGGCTTTCCGCAGATGGGACACAGGGGATGGATGAAGCATCTACTTTGGGAGAAACATTTATAGCAGAATTAAAGGAAGACGGCAATATTGTGAATTACTCCTTCCTTCCCGAAGAATTGAATATTAAGAGGGTAACAAGGGAAGAGGTAAGTCCGCTTGCTGAACGGGAGCAGGAGGCAGCCCGCCTGGTTAAAGTATTAACCGGCCTTGATAACGAGGCCTGTTCTGATATTGTCTGCCTGAATGCTGCTTTAGTTCTTTATCTGACCAATAAAAGTTTAACGATTAAAGAAGGATATCTAAAAGCCAAGGAAACTATAAGATCCGGCCGGGCGATAGCAAAATTACGCAATTGGGTTGAGCAGCAAAATTCAAACAGGGAAAAGGGCCGGAGTAAACTGGAAAGATTTATTCCGCAGTCAGCTGTTCTTCAATCTTAGGCTGATAAGGACTTAAGTAATTAACTAAGGGGAAAAGATGTGATGAAACTTTACGCTTTAAAATGTCCGGATGGATACCTCAAAGTAAGCGGTAATTCCTGTTGTTGTGTGGAATTAGAGCAAGCCAGTGTATTTCCCAGGGAAAAACTCTCTTGTTTTCCCGACTACATTAATATTGTCGGGAAGAGTGGTTTTGTCAAGATAAGGGTAGTAGAATTAATTGTTAAGGAAAATGAAGATTTCATTTACAATCAGGCCGATTAAAAGATAATAATTAATGGTAAACAATTTCAAAATCAGGTAAGAATGCCTTGGT